>JBJEJS010000069.1:0-3885 GCA_051878235.1 Candidatus Cryptobacteroides sp. | reverse complement strand
TGTGTATTCCCTCTACGGACCGACAAGGAAACCTACGGAGGCTATGCTGGAGGGTATTGATGTGATGGTCTATGACATCCAGGATGTCGGCACAAGGTCCTACACTTTCATCAGCACTCTCGGGCTTGTGATGTCAGCCTGCGCGGAAAAGGGGATAGAGGTGATGGTGCTCGACAGGCCCAATCCGCTGGGAGGCAACAAGATTGAGGGATGTGTCCCTGAGGACGGTTTTTTCTCTTTTGTGGGGCAGTACAGGATTCCCTACATCTACGGCCTGACTGTCGGCGAACTTGCCAACCTCCTGAACGGCGAGGGGCTCAACAGGGGGCAGAAAGGGGACGAGGAAGCCGCGAGATGCACCCTGACTGTGATTCCTATGGAGGGATGGCGCAGGGATATGCTCTACAAGGACACAGGCCTGCCCTGGATTCTGCCATCCCCTAACATCCCGACCTGCGAGGCCGCCCTGTGCTATGCCGCATCGGGAATCTGCGGGGAACTTTACAATTATCTGAACATAGGCATCGGCTACACCCTTCCTTTCGGGGTCTTCGGCGCGCCTTGGATAGATGCTGAAAGACTCAAGGCCGAGTTGGAAAGTTACGACATTCCCGGTGTGATGTTCAGGACAATCCACTACAAGCCTTTCTCGGGGAGTTGCGCAGGGAAACTTGTGCAGGGGGTGCAGTTCTTCTTCTCGGATTACGGGAAGGCTCCTGTGACGCTGCTCCAGTTCTATGTGCTGCAGGCTGTCGCACGGCTTTATCCCGACAAGGGTGCGTTTGAGACCGCAACAAGTGTCGGGCTTTTCGACAAGGTCTGCGGGACGGACCGCATCAGGAAGACTTTCGGGGAAAGGTACCTTGTCGGGGACATACTTGGGCAATGGAATGGGGATGTTGAGGCATTCCGCTCATTGTCAATGAAATACAGACTGTACAAATAATCACTAATGATTTTATCGCGACCTGATATGAGAATCAAGTTCATTTCCGCCTTTATGGCATTGTTGGTTGCCACGCCTTTCTTCTCTGTGGCGCAGACTTATCAGCCTACTCCAGAAAACCTCGCCTCACGGCAGGAATTTGCTGATGCGGGCTTCGGAATTTTCCTGCATTGGGGAATCTACAGTATGTTCGCCCAGGGGGAGTGGTATCTGAACAGGGGATTGAAACAGGAGGAATACTGCAAGGCTGCCGGGGGGTTCTACCCGGCAGGCTTCAATGCACAGGAATGGGTCTCTGCAATAAAGGCTTCCGGTGCGAAGTACATCTGCTTCACCACCCGTCACCACGATGGATTCTCGATGTTCCACACGGCGCAGTCTCCTTACAACATCGTCGATGCGACCCCTTTCGGGCGTGATGTGCTCAAGGAACTTGCCGACGAGTGCCACAGGCAGGGCATAAGGCTCCACCTCTATTATTCCCATATTGATTGGGGACGGGATGACTATCCTGCGGGCCGCACGGGGCTTGAGACGGGGAAAGACCCGTCAAAGGCTGACTGGAAGCATTATTATGATTTTATGAACGCCCAGTTGACCGAACTCCTGACCAATTACGGGGAAGTCGGGGCAATCTGGTTTGACGGACTTTGGGACCAGGACCAGAATCCTGATTTCGACTGGCAGTTGGAGGGGCAGTACCGCCTGATTCATTCGCTCCAGCCTGCCTGTCTGGTTGCCAACAACCATCACAGCACTCCTTTCGCGGGTGAGGACTTCCAGATTTTCGAGAGGGACCTTCCGGGAGAGAACAAGGCGGGACTCTCAGGGCAGGACATCAGCCCTCTGCCTTTGGAGACCTGTGAGACGATGAACGGTATGTGGGGATACAAGGTCGCGGACCAGAACTACAAGAGTGTCGCAGAACTTGTCAGGCTTCTTGTCGGTGCTGCAGGAAAGGGAGCGAACTTGCTGATGAACATAGGGCCACAGCCTGACGGAAGGCTTCCTCTGACCGCCCTCGACAGGCTTCAGGGAATGGGCAGGTGGCTCTCGAAATACGGGGATTCCATCTATGGGACTACCGCAGGGGATGTCCCTGAGCAGTCCTGGGGCTGCACGACCCGCAAGGGAGACAGATTGTTCGTGCATCTTCTCGACCCGGAGGTCACTGAGGTTTTCATCCCGCTTGAGCCCAAGGTGAAAGTCAAATCCGCAGTCTGTCTGGTGGACGGTGCGAAGGTGGTCTTTGACCGCTGCCGCCAGGGTGTCCACATCAGTGTCCCTACGGCTTGCGGGGAGGAGCCTGACCGTGTGGTCGAACTGAGGCTGCAATGAGGGCGCTTCTTGAAGTCTGTGCGGGATCACCCGAGAGTGTGAATGCCGCCTACGAAGGGGGAGCGGAGAGGATCGAACTCTGCTCGGCCCTCGGTGAGGGAGGGGTGACCCCTTCCGCCGGGGCGGTCTCATACGCCAGGAAATTCGAGGGGCTCAAGGTGCATTGCCTGATCCGTCCGAGAGGGGGAGATTTCCTTTACACCGCCGCAGATGCCGCCGCAATGATAGAGGATGTCCGCCTGATGCGTTCCCTCGGTGCCGACGGTGTCGTGATAGGAGCCCTTCTTCCCGACGGGAGTGTGGACAAGGAATTGTGCCGCCGCCTTGTCGCCGAGGCCGACGGAATGAATGTGACGTTCCACCGCGCTTTCGATATGTGCCGTGACCCTTTCGAGGCTCTTGAGACGGTGATTTCCCTCGGCTGTTCAAGAATACTCACCTCAGGCCTTGCCCCATCGGCCCTTCAGGGAGCCGGGATGATTTCATCCCTTGTGGAGAGGGCTGCCGGGAGAATCATCATAATGCCGGGGGGCGGAGTGAACAAGGACAATGCCCGCGAAATCCTTGACCGCACGGGTGTCAGGGAAATCCATGCTTCGGCAAGCTCCCTCTTCGGAAGCGGAATGACCTTCCGCCGGGGGGATGTCAATATGGGGGATTCCGGCGTTGACGAATATGCCTCACGCCTTACAGACGCGGACAAAGTCAGGGACATCCTTGAGGCGATTGCCTGAAAGGATGTCCCCGGAAATGCTCAGGCAGTGAGGAGCTTCTTGACGATTGAGGAAATCAGCCTGCCATCCGCCTGGCCTGCCAGTCTCTTGGTGGCCACTCCCATCACCTTGCCCATATCGGAAGGCTTTGAGGCTCCGACCTCGGAGATGATTCCTGCAAGAATGGCCTCCACTTCAGCCTCGTCCAACTGCTTTGGAAGATAGACCTCCATAGCGGCTGCCTCGGCAAGTTCATTGTCAGCGAGGTCCTGGCGGTTCTGCTGTGAGTAGATTGCCGCGCTTTCCTTGCGCTGCTTGACCAATTTCTGAATGATTTTGATGATGTCGGCATCCGTGACCTGTCCGCTGCCGCCTTCTGCGGTCTTCGCGAGGATGATTGCTGATTTGATGCCTCTGAGTGCGGCAAGCCTTGTCGCCTCGTGCGCTTTCATAGCCGACATAATGTCGGACTGAATCTGTTTTTCAAGTTCCATATAGAATAATCATTTATACCTTTCATACCCCGGCATCCCGAGGCCGGAAACAAAATCTTTGAATTTCTTTTCGTCTTTCGGACAAATCAGAAGCACATCTTGGGTGTCAATCACGATGAAGTCTTCCAATCCTTTGACAGCCACCAATTTGTCATTGTTCTGGGAGATGATCAGGTTGCCCTTGTCCTCTGAAATCAGCGACTTGTCCGCCAGGATGGCATTACCGTCCCCGTCCTTGCGCGGGAAAATCTCGTGCAGGGAGTCCCACGCCCCTATGTCGGCCCACCTGAACTTCGCGGGGTAGAGCCAGACAGCCTCCGCCTTCCCCATCAGGGCAAAGCCGAGGGCCTTGTTGATGCAGCCCGTGAAGGCCCTCTCGAGGAATCCCCCCTCC
>JBJEJS010000068.1:0-3890 GCA_051878235.1 Candidatus Cryptobacteroides sp. | reverse complement strand
CCTCCACGGCGTTTCCCTTTCCACCCGCAACTCTCTATCAGCCAAGCCGCAGGGATTTTCACCGTACCGTCCTCGAGGTCATAGTGCGGAACTATGCAGCCATCACCCGATTCAGCCCTGGCGATAGCCTCGATTTTGCTGAAAACATCTTTGTTAACCACAGGATTCTTGAAAAAGCTGCCCGCGCTGCCGACTACGGACGGATCGGGAAGTTTACTGTTCCTGATGGCAAGAACGGTGTCCCGCACAAGGGAAGAGGTCAGCGGCTTCTGCTGCGAAGCAGCCTCCACAGCATCCTTAATGTGACCATAATCAAGTCTTGGAACAACTGTGTTATCCAACTTGAACACCAAATGGGTGACGATGTGGCGACCTTTGAAGCCCGTATGCTTGAAAATGGAATCGCGGTAACCGTAGCCACATTCCTCAACTCCGAAACTGACGAACTCCTCCGCCTCAAGGTCATAGCAGTAAACCCGGCTTATGACATCCTTGACCTCGACCCCGTAGGCCCCTATGTTCTGGACTGCGGCGGCACCGACTTCCCCAGGTATGCCTGAAAGGTTCTCCACTCCCCAGAGGTCCCTCTCGGCCGCCCATTTGCAGAAGTCATCGAAAACGACTCCCGCACCGACCGAGATTTTCAGGGGATCGCCCTCAAGAGGCTCGATGAACTTGACCTTCGAATGGAGGACTGTCCCCTTGAAATCTCCTGTGAAAAGCAGGTTGCTGCCGCCTCCGATGTGGAGCAACGGCCCGGGAAAGCCCTCAAGGTCAAGTTCAACAAGATCAGCCACAGAGTCGTACTCAATGAACGCCCCTGCGCTGACCCTCATCCCGAAGGTGTTCAACCTCGTTAGGTCCTTGTGATACTCAGTCTTCAGCATACGACGGGCCTTATCCTATTTCAGCCCCGTTGACAAGGGTTTCGGATGGGGTGACAAAACGCATCTTGCCGTCATTCTGGCGGGCCATCAGAATCATTCCCTTGGATTCGATGCCCCTGATTTTGCGTGGAGCAAGATTGGCGAGGATGCAGATCTGCTTTCCGACCATATCCTCAGGGGCGTAATATTCCGCTATGCCTGAGACAATCACCCTCCTGTCAATCCCTGTGTCGATTGTGAGTTTCAGGAGTTTGTCGGTTTTAGGGACCCTCTCAGCCTCAAGGACTGTGGCCGTGCGGATGTCCATCTTCTCAAAGTCATCGAAGGTACATTCCTCCTTCTGTGGAGTGACGGTCTGCGCCTCGGCAGCCTTTGCGGCCGCTTCCAGTTCGGTGCGGATGGAATTCAGGTGCTCCATCTGGGCATCGATCACACTATCCTCTATCTTGCTGAAAAGAAGGACAGGCTCGTTGAGCTGATGACCCTCAGGAAGGAGGGTGCGGGAGCCGAGGAGGTCCCAGGTGAGGAGAGATTTCCCCTCCCGGCCTGCGGCATCGTCCGCGCTGCGGGTGTGAAGGGCACGGCCCTCGCCAGGCGCATACATATTCACCTTCACGCTGCCTTCCTCACCGGAGCGGTGGTCACATCCTGCGTCTATGCCCACATTGAGTATTTCGCGGAGTTTCTCAGCGGAGAACGGGAGGAACGGCTCGAATGCGATTGCAAGGGATGCGCAAATCTGGAGTGAGACATTCAGGATTGACGCAGTCCTGTCCATATCCGTCTTTGCCACCTTCCACGGCTCGGTGTCGGTCAGGTATTTGTTGCCCAGACGGGCGATGTTCATCGCCTCCTTCTGAGCCTCGCGGAACTTGAACGCATCGAGATACTTCTCCATAGCCTCGCGCAGAGGCCTTATCTGGTCAAGCGTCTCGGCATCGATACTCTCATGCTTCAGGTCCGCAGGGACCTTGCCTCCGAAATATTTGTGCGTCAGCACGACTGCCCTGTTCACGAAATTCCCGAAAATCGCCACCAGCTCGCTGTTGTTGCGTGCCTGGAAATCTTTCCAGGAGAAATCGTTGTCCTTGGTCTCGGGAGCATTGGCGCAGAGCACATAACGCAGGACATCCTCCTGACCCGGGAACTGCTTCAGATACTCGTGAAGCCAGACTGCCCAGCCTTTCGATGTGGAGATTTTATTGCCCTCAAGGTTAAGGAACTCGTTTGCAGGGACATTGTCAGGAAGAATATATGACCCGTCGGCCTTCAGCATCGACGGGAAGACGATGCAATGGAAGACGATGTTGTCCTTGCCGATGAAGTGCACAAGCCTTGTGTCCTGGGACTTCCACCATTTCTCCCACGACTGCGGAAGGAGTTCCTGGGAATTTGATATATACCCTATAGGTGCGTCAAACCACACATAGAGGACCTTCCCCTCCGCCCCCTCCACAGGGACAGGGACTCCCCATTCGAGGTCACGGCTGACCGCACGCGGCTGCAGTCCTCCGTCAATCCAACTCTTGCACTGCCCGTAAACATTCGTGCGCCACTCCTTGTGGCCGCCCAGAATCCAGTCGGAAAGCCAGCCCTCGTACTTGTCAAGAGGGAGATACCAATGCTTTGTAGGTCTCTTCACCAACAGGCTTCCGCTGAGGGAAGACTTGGGGTTGATAAGTTCGTCAGGACTGAGGGTCGCGCCGCATTTCTCGCACTGGTCCCCGTAGGCCCCCTCCGAGCCGCAGCGGGGACAGGTCCCTGTGATGTAGCGGTCGGCAAGGAAAGACCCAGCCTGCTCGTCATAATACTGTTCGCTCTCCTTCTCGATGAACTTCCCTTCGTCGTAGAGTTTGCGGAAGAAAGCCGACGCATTCTGTCCGTGCACCCGGGAAGAAGTCCTGGAATAGATGTCGAAATTGATTCCGAGCCCGGTGAATGAATCTTTTATGATTTTGTGGTACCTGTCCACAACATCCTGAGGGGTGCATCCCTCCTTGCGTGCCTTGATGGTGATCGGGACACCGTGCTCGTCGGAGCCGCACACATAAAGCACATCCTCGCCCTTCATCCTGAGGTACCTGACATAAATGTCTCCCGGGATATAGACACCTGCGAGGTGTCCGATATGCACCGGCCCGTTCGCGTAAGGAAGGGCGCAGGTGACCAAAGTCCTTTTGAATTGTTTCTCCATATATATTTATTTTTATTTCTTCTCAAATCCTCTGCCCAGCCTTTTGTTCAGGGCATTGTTCATCACCTGAAGTTGCTTCAATCTTTCAAGGATAACCGTAACCCCCTCAGGGGCTGCATTCTTCAATTCGAGGGAACATTCCCTCATCTGCTTCTCGATGCGTTTCGCCTTGTACGCGAGGATGGCGCGGGGCACGAAAGTCACCAGAACAGTCTGATGAGAGGTCATCGAATTGCGGTAATTGCTGACAGTCAGGGAATATTTCGGGATGATCAGTTCCGCAGACACCTTCGCCACATCCCTGTCAGGACTGTTCATCAGCCTCTGCTGTATGCGGACCTGGTCAAGACCCTCGTCTGCGAGGGTGAAATATTCCTCATATATCTTGTAATATATCTCATTGCTGAAATTCTCGTCATCCGCTGCAAGCGCGGAGTCGATGAAGTCGGCGACACTTACGGGCTCGGCCGAATACATCTCCGAGTCGGAGTCGAACTCCAGAAGGTCGCTGCCGCTGTTCAGCACAAAGTCGAGGAGGTCCTTCTCGCAAGGGGCGAGATACGGGTCATTGAGGACCACGCCTCCCTCCTCCACAGTCTTCTCCCTCCGTTCCGTCTGTGTGTCAGGGACATCCGCCAGAGGCGCAGAGGCATTCTCCCTTGCCTGTACCTGGCGGCTCTCCTCCCTTTCCAGGCGCTTTCTCTCGGCATCCCTCCTGTCCTGGCGCTGCTGCCTGACTCTTCCGAACAATATGGAGGAGGCGACATTGAACCTCGCCGCACAAGACTCCACATAGATGGAGCTCTTGA
>JBJEJS010000067.1:0-3892 GCA_051878235.1 Candidatus Cryptobacteroides sp. | reverse complement strand
TCCCCTTTCAATCCGAACGGCTCATATTACGCCATCGAGGGAATCATCAGCCGCAACGGGCAGATTCTCGGCAAGATGGGGCACACGGAGCGTTATGAGAGGAATGTCTTCAAGAATATCGTCGATGACGGGCTGGAGCAGCCTCTGTTTGAGAATGCGGTAAGGTATTTCCGGGGGAAATAGGTTTATTATGGACAAAAGGGAAATAATCTACAACGGGGAATCTGTAAAGATTTTCGGAACGGAGGACCCTGGCAAGGTGCTTGTCTGCTTCACCGACAACATCACCGCCTTCAACAAAATCAAAAGGGCGGTGATAGCCGACAAGGGAAGGATGAACTGCGCCATTGCGACAATGATATATAATATCCTGAGGGACAACGGGATTGACTCACATTTCATCAGGAGGGTGTCCCCTACCGAACAGGTCTGCCGCAGGGTGTCCAACATTCCTGTGGAAGTCATCGTCCGCAATGTCATCGCAGGCTCGATGGCGGCAAGGCTCGGTCTGAAGGAAGGTCTGAAGCCCGCCGCGCCGATTTTCGACCTCTGCTACAAGAACGAGGACCTCTGCGACCCGATAATAAACGACTACCACGCCATCGCCCTCGGACTTCTGACAGAAGACGAATTGAAGGAGATTTACAGGCAGACGAAAAGAATCAACGAAATATTGCTCCCTGTGTTCAAGGATTTGGGAATAGACCTGATTGATTTCAAGATAGAGTTCGGACGGCTTCCTGAAGGAGGCATCATCCTCGCGGACGAAATCAATCCGGACAATGCGAGATTCTGGGATTCCCGGACTCGGGAGAGGCTTGACAAGGACCGTTTCCGCAGGGATATGGGCAAGGTCGGGGATGCGTATCGGACCATATACGAGAGGCTTGCGGCACAAGGTTACAACGAGAACATTGGGGAATAGAAGACTGCATCGCCGTTGCCGGACTGACCGGCAATCCTGACATAAGGATAGATTCCCGGTCAAGCCGGGAATGACGGAATAACAACGGGAATGACAGAATAACAGGAAGAAAAAATGACTGAGAAATACCAGACAGCGGAAATCCACGAAGAATGCGGCGTCTTCGGAGTGTGGGGTGTTCCCGATGCGGCCAGCCTTGTGTACTACGGACTGCACGCCCTCCAGCACAGGGGGCAGGAAGGCTGCGGAATCGTGGCGGTGAACGACGAGGGACATCTGAGGAGGGTCAAAGGAGAAGGACTTGTGACCGAGGTGTTCGACGAGAGCAAGGTGTCCTCGCTCCCGGGTTCAATGGCAATAGGCCACGTGCGTTACTCCACTACGGGAGGAGGCGGAATCGAGAATGTCCAGCCTTTCCTTTTCAGGCACAACACGGGAGACTTTGCCCTCGCCCACAACGGAAACCTCGTGAACTCCGCCCAGTTGAGGAAATATCTTGAGGACAGGGGAAGCCTTTTCCAGTCCTCATCCGACAGCGAGATTCTCGCACACCTGATCAAAAAGGACGCGATTGACCGCAAGAAGCCGAGAATCTTCGCCATACTTGAAGCCCTGAATATGATCGAGGGGGCTTTCGCCTTCCTGATAATGACCAAGAACAGGATCTATGCCTGCCGTGACAAATACGGTCTGAGGCCGCTCTCAATCGCAAAGCTCGGGGACGGCTATGTCATCAGCAGCGAGACCTGCGCCTTCGACACGATCGGGGCCGAGTTCATCAGGGACATCGAGCCGGGGGAGGTCATCACGATTGACCGCCACGGAATCAGGACAAGGCCGTACTCGGAGTACAAACGCCACGCGATGTGCGCGATGGAGTACATCTATTTCGCCCGGCCTGACAGCGACATCGAAGGATGCAATGTGCACAGTTTCCGCAAGGAGACCGGAAGGCTGCTGGCCGAGGAGGCACCTGCGGAGGCCGACATCGTGGTCGGCGTGCCTGATTCAAGCCTCAGCGCTGCGATGGGTTACGCCGAGAGAAGCGGCCTGCCCTACGAAATGGGCCTGATAAAGAACAAGTATATCGGAAGGACTTTCATCTACCCTTCCCAGGCGATGAGGGAAAAGGGCGTGAGGATGAAACTCTCCGCCGTCAAGACCATCGTGAAGGGGAAAAGGGTCGTGCTGATTGACGATTCCGTCGTCAGGGGGACCACTTCAAGAAGGATTGTCAGGATGCTTAAGGAAGCGGGGGCGAGCGAGGTCCACGTACGTATCGCCAGTCCCCAGATCAAGGCTCCGTGCTTCTACGGAGTGGACATCTCCACTTATGAGGAACTTCTCTGCGCCCACAAGACCCTTGAGCAGGTGAGGGAGTACCTTTCCGCTGACTCGATCGAGTTCCTTTCGGAGGAGGCCCTGTTCAAGGCGAGCGGAAGGGACGAACTCTGCCTTGCCTGCTTCAGCGGACGCTACCCTACCGCCCTCTACCAATCCCTCGAAGAGGCCAACAAGGACGGAAAGTTCTGACATTGGCAGCAAAATAACGGGCTAGGCCGACTCATCCGACGCATTCAAGTTCCTTGCAGAACATATATTACTCCAAAACTTCGTCCAGATGGGCATAGTTCAGCAGGCTGATTTCTCCTGAAGCATTTTCGAGTGTGCCTGCATAAACCACCGCCTTACCCTCCACAGATTCTTTGATCCAGCCGTCCATCTGTTTCAGGGCCTTTTCAAAGTCTGTATGGTAAGTCATTGAAGACTTAATCTCTATACCGTAAAGTCCCGAACCTTTTTTCAGCAGAAGATCAATCTCATTCTGGTTCGAATCCCGGTAGAAATAAAGATTACTCTCCTTGCCCTGGTTATACCGCCGCTTCAATGCTTCCATCACGACAAAATTTTCGAACAACGCCCCCCGCATCTTGTCCCGGGAGAGTTGTTCCGGAGATTCTATACCGAGCAGATAACAGGCAAGCCCCGTGTCTGAAAAATAGAGTTTCGGCGCTTTTGTCAACCGTTTGCGCGTATTCTCAAAATATGGAGGCAACAGGACAACGATATAAGAGGCCTGCAAGACCGATAGCCACGCAGTGACCGTATGCGAACTGACACCGATTTCATTCGCCAGTTCAGAGGCTTTGAACAGCGAGCCAATGCGTCCGGCGCAAAGACGGATAAAAGTATGGAACTGCATCATATCCTTGATTTGAAGTAAATCGCGAACATCCTTGTCCAGATAGGTTTTCACATAAGCAGGATATAGGAATTTGGGCACGTTGCGTCCCGAATGAATGGCAGGATAAAAACCTTTAAACAACAGTTGGTCAAGCGGCGTGTCTGCGGTCATCTCCCTTATCTCGGAGAAGGACATTGGCAACAGTTCGAATACGGCGGCTCGTCCTGCCAAAGACTGAGTTATATTTTTCAGCATAGCGAACTGCGAACTGCCCGAAAGGATAAACCTCCGGTCAGCATCATCGTCCACAATACCTTGTATATACGAAAACAGATTCGGGGCATTATGAACTTCATCAAGAATCATTCCCTCCGTATGCCGGTTCAGGAAAGCGACCGGATCGTTTTCGGCAAAACTCCGGATGTCAAGGTTCTCCAAAGAATAGTACGGCAAGTGCGGGAACAGATTACGGATCAGCGTTGTCTTGCCAGACTGACGGGGACCGGTAAGGGTTATGACCGAGAAATAGCGGTACGCCTCTTCTATCACTGCTGACAGTTCCCTGCGGATATATTTTGCCTCCATATTAGTTTATGCAATTTTGAAATACCACTGCAAAATTACATAAAATCTATTACTAAACAAATTTTCGATGACAAAATTCCGGTCTGAAAAAAATGACAAATCCGACAACGAAGAAATCACCTTGTCAAAGTTCATACTGGAGGCCGATGTTGAAATTCAACAGGGCGTCATAGTAGTTACGGTTCTTATTGACGGCA
>JBJEJS010000066.1:0-3916 GCA_051878235.1 Candidatus Cryptobacteroides sp. | reverse complement strand
GCCAGCCGGATTGTTCCGCTGACAAAATTCCCCTCGGGAATCAGCACGGTGCCTCCTCCCGCTTCGGAGCACAGGGTAACGGCGGTGTTGATTGCCAGGGTGTTGTCCGTCAGTGAGTCTCCGACTGCCCCGTAATCAGTTATGTCCCACACTTTCTCACAAGTGCAGGACATAACTGTCAACATTATTGCCGCTAAGGTCAGTCGTTTCATATTTTTCTTTGGGTGACAGATGCCCGGTCGGGGCCGGGCATGACGAAAAAGTAATCCGGGCGTGGCGATTACCGCCACTTTGCCGGGAGCGGAGAGGGCGAGGGATTTCAAGACGTGCGACGAAGTTAAATCCGCAGCAACCTGTCGGTTGTGAGGAATTCAACAAGGAGCACAACGCAGAAATCACCGTCCTGTCCGCTCCCGGCCCTTTAGCAGTTCATTGCACCGCAGCAGTGGATTACCTGCCCGCTGACATAAGAAGAAAGGTCACTCCCCAGGAACAATGCCACATTGGCAACATCCTCAGGCGTGCCGCCCCTGCGCAGCGGAATCTTGGTCTCCCACTCCTGACGCACCTTCTCAGGAAGCGCGTTTGTCATATCCGTGATGATGAATCCCGGAGCGATGCAGTTCGCACGGATTCCGCGAGGTCCCATCTCCTTGGCGATTGACTTTGCCAGACCGATGAGTCCTGCCTTGGAAGCCGAATAGTTGCACTGTCCCGCATTGCCGGAAACGCCGACCACAGAGGACATATTGATGATGCTTCCCCCGCGCTGCTTTGCCATTATCGGAGTGCAGGCGTGGATGAAGTTGAAAGCGGATTTGAGGTTGACGGCGATGACCGCATCCCACTGCTTCTCCTCCATACGGAGCATAAGCCCGTCCTTTGTGATACCTGCATTGTTCACCAGAATGTCGATATGCCCGAATTCGGCAAGAATCTCATTCACAACCTTGTGAGTCTCTTCAAAATCAGCGGCATTTGAAGCGTAAGCCTTGACTTTGCCTCCGAAAGCCTCAAGTTCCTTGACGGTCGCCTCGGCAGCCTCATTGATGACCAGGTCTGTGAAAGCGATGTCGGCACCCTCGGACGCGAATTTGAGGGCTATTGCCTTTCCTATGCCTCTTGCCGCACCTGTGATGACGGCAACTTTTCCTTCAAGAAGTCCCATAACAATAAATATTTTTAGGTTTGTACTTTTTTCATACGGTTGCGGAGTCCCGCAGACACCGCAAAAATACTCCCTCCCCTCAATTCCGCAAAATCTTTCAGCGAAAATCTTGTCCTTGTGGCAAAATCCCCGATTCAGGGGCAAGGTTATCCCGCAAATTTCTTCTCGTTGCTCTCCAGAGCGATGAAGATGAAAAGCATAACGGTGAAGGATAGCAGGGACGAGCCGCCGTAACTGATGAACGGCAGCGGTATCCCGATGACGGGCATCAGCCCTATGGTCATACCTATATTTATGAACAGGTGCATAAATATGCAACTTGCCACACAATAGCCATATATCCTTGTGAACGCCTCCTTGCACCTCTCCGCCTTGGTGATGATTCTCCAAATCAGAAAGACGAATAAGAGAATCACCGCTGCGGAGCCGATGAATCCCCATTCCTCGCCGATGGTGCAGAAGATAAAGTCGGTGCTCTGTTCAGGCACGAAGCCGTAGGTCGTCTGGGTCCCCTGGAGATAGCCCTTCCCGAAAAGTCCCCCTGAGCCGATTGCTATCATCGACTGGTTGACATTGTAGCCCACCCCGGACGGGTCGTCCTTCATTCCGAGGAGCACTTCGATTCTTTTGCGCTGATGGTCCTGGAGCACATCATTGAAAAGGAAGTCGGTGGAATAGACGAGCATCACCCCCGCAAGCAGGGAAGTGGCGGCAAGCACCGTGAAGCGGGAGCGGCTGCGGTATGCCCTGAAGATGATAAAAGGCAGTCCGCACAGCATCACACCTATAAATATATATGTCGGATTGACCATATTTTCAGGATTCCATCCCGCAACTTCATACAGGTTATCCAGAATCATAGGCACGAAGCCGAGGAAAACGAGGACAGGGAGATATTTGATGAGCCATCCCTTGATTTTTCCCGTATATGCCGCGTCGCAGAATGATGTCACTCCCGCGAGCACCATCAGCGCCGCATAAGGGGATGCCGCAAGTGTCAGCACGAACAGGAGTATTGCCATAAATCCCAGGAAAAGCACCCATCCTGACATTCCCTCACGGTAGAGCACAAAGGCAAATCCCACATACACAAGGGCGGACCCTGTCTCGCTCTGCCCCACAATGACCAGCATCGGGAAGAGGATGATTGCCGCAACCGTCAGGAAATCCTTCGGGCGGGAAATCTTGAATCCGAACTGGCTCATCACTGTCGCAAGCAGGAGCGAAGTCGAGATTTTCGAGACTTCTGCAGGTTGGAAACGGACAGGACCGAACTCAAACCAGGACCGTGAGCCTTTCACCTCGGTCCCGAGGAAGATCACCGCCACAAGCAGCAGGGCGACGGCGAGATATATCGGCAGTGACAGGCTTTCATATATATGGGGATTCAGCACGAACAGGATGAGCAGCACAAAGACAAGGCTGATGAGCATCCAGATGAACTGTTTCCCGCTCCTGCCGTCGGGTGAGAAGATGGAGGACGGCTCTGAGGAATGGATGGAGGCATAGATGTTCATCCATCCTATCAGAAACAGGACGAACCAGCACAGGACCAGCACCCAGTCGATATTTTTCAGCAATCCTTTCTCTGTCAGTCTCATTGCACAAAAATTATGGTTTCACCTTGTCCATAAGGTCTCCTTCAAGCACCCTCTTCTCCAGGGCCTCCCTTTCGGGACATATTTCCCCGTTGAGGTATTTCTCAATCAGCAGGGATGCTATCGGGGCAGCCCACCTTGCTCCGAAAGAGCCGTGCTCGATGTATGCCGCAACCGCTATCTTAGGGTCATCCTTCGGGGCGAAGCAGATGAAGACCGAGTTGTCGTCACCCCTCGGATTCTGCGCCGTGCCTGTCTTTCCGCAGATGTCAAGACCCTTGACGCAGGCCACGCTCGCCGTCGCCCCGCTGCCGTATCCGCTGTTGACAGCGCGGTACATACCCTCCACCACGACAGGGAAATGGGAAGTGTCCACCATAGTATATACCTTTTCCTTGTATTTCGGGTCGATGGAGACGAGTTTCGAGTCTTTGACTATATGCGGTATATAATAATATCCCCTGTTCGCTATTGTGGCGCAGAGGTTTGCCAGATGCAGGGGAGTGCAGCCGATTTCCCCCTGTCCGATGGAGAGGGAGATGACGGTCGTGGCCTTCCATCCGCCCTTGCCGTAGCGTTTGTCGTAGTATTTGGAGTCAGGGATGAATCCCGGAAGTTCAGCGGGGAAGTCGCTGCCCAGCTTCTTCCCGAATCCGAAACTCTTGACATACTCGTTCCATTTGTCCATAGACTCGGCGATGTTCCCGTTCCTTCCGTTTTCAAGTATGTTGCGGAAGACATAGCAGTAATAGGCGTTGCAGGACATCATTATCGACTCCTCAAGGTCGAGCGGCGAGCGGTGGGCGTGACATCCGAGTTTGTTCTTCCCGAAATGGTAGCCCATACTGCACGGATACCTTGAAGCAGGGGTCAGAACGCCCTCCTGAAGCCCTATGAGCCCGTTGACGAGTTTGAACACCGACCCTGGAGGATATGGGGCCTGAACTGCCCTGTTGAACATCGGCTTGTATGGGTTTGACAGGACCTCGTTGTAATGCGCCCCGAAGTCCGCGAGGATGTCCACATCTATTCCCGGGCTTGAGACGAGCGTCAGAATCTCTCCGCTGGACGGCTCGATTGCCACGAGGCTGCCGACCTTGTTCTTCATAAGTTCCTGCCCGTAATGCTGGAGATTGGCGTCGATGGTGGT
>JBJEJS010000065.1:0-3942 GCA_051878235.1 Candidatus Cryptobacteroides sp. | reverse complement strand
CAAGTGTGGTCACCTGGAACATCTCTCCTGCTCCCTCACAGTCAGATGCCGTGATGAGAGGTGTGTGCAGATATACGAAGCCCTTCTCATTGAAATATTTGTGGATGGCGAAAGCCATCGCGTGCCTGATTCTCAGGACTGCTCCGAATGTGTTCGTCCTCGGTCTGAGGTGGGCTATTGAACGGAGATATTCAAGGCTGTGGCCTTTCTTCTGGAGCGGGTAGGTGTTAGGGTCAGCCTCTCCATATACGGTGATCTCCTTTGCCTGGATCTCCACAGCCTGTCCGCTGCCCATTGACGCGACAAGCATACCGCTTACCCCGATGCAGGCACCTGTGGTTATTTTCTTCAGAATATCTTCCCCGAAATTAGCCACATCCACAACAATCTGTATGTTATTTATGGTAGAACCGTCATTAAGCGCGATGAAAGCCACATTCTTGTTCCCTCTTTTGGTCCTGACCCATCCTTTGGCGAGGACCTCCTTCCCCGGCTCCTCCTTCAGGAGTGCCTTGACTTTGGTTCTTGTTAAAGTTTCCATTTCGAATATTTTTTTCACAAACTCTGCAAAGATAGTCTTTTATGCTTATTCCGTCAATATTTGTGTTTCCTAAAATTCCGCTTCAGGCAATATTTCTCGCACATCAAAAAAGGGTTGTCCCCAATGGACAACCCCTTAATGTTATGCAATGTATTTTACTCTGCTGTTTTTCTTGCAGCATACATAATCTTCAGAGCGGAGCATCTGCGCAGTTCCTGCTTCACATCCGTGATGATACCCATCCTGACATTCTCATCAGCCTTGATTGCCACCGTCATGAACTGCCTGTCGGCCTCGCTGAGGGCGTCGCGCTCGGCGGCGATGAAGTCACGGATCTCGTCCGTGGTCTTGAATGAGTCGTTCAACTGGATACGGGCGTCAGTACCGTACTGAGCCTGAAGATGCTTCACAGGAGGACCGATGTTGATGTACGAAGTGAGGTCCTTTCTGTCGAGTTTCGCTATTTCAGTAGCCTCAGGCAGTTTGACCAGCACCTTGTTCTCGGTCTCGCGCATACTTGTCGTCACCATAAAGAAGAACAGGAGCATGAACACGATGTCGGACAGAGACGATGTGGTCAGTCCCGGCATTGATTTCTTGTTATCGTTTCCGAATTTTGACATAATAACTATCTCCTTTTCCTATTTCTTTGTGTCCTTAGGCTCTGCCTCGGAAATGTTCTGAGGGACAGCCTCCCTGGCGATTTTCTGCTTGTCCTCGTCGAGTTGTGAATACTTCTTTCCGAACTGTGACAGCGCAAAGTCGTCACGGAGTTCGTTGATAGCCTTCACAAGTTCGTTCTGGACAGCGATATATGCCTGGTAACTGGTTCCTCGGTCGTTCTGGAGGGATATGACTCCCTTTGAGACCGGCCATTCTCCGAATCCCTCTATGTCCTTTATAGTCTTCTCGGACATATTAGGGTCGTTGCCCGCGTTGGTAAGAAATTCTTTGACCTTGTCCTTCAATTGGCTGACATCCATTGGCTCATTTGCGGCCATAAGCCTGTCCTGAGAGTTAATCTTCACAACGATAATGTTGCGGCGATTGACTTTCTGGTCCTCAACCTTGGCGTTCTCGTCAGGCATTGGAGGCAGACGGCGCTGCAATCCTGAATCCTGACCCATTGTGGTGGTCATCAGGAAGTAGCAGAGCAACAGGAACGCGATGTCCGCTGTTGAACTTGAATTGATTTCAGGTGTTTTCTTTGAAGCCATAGTCTGTCAGGATTATTTACGGACTGCACTTACAATTGATCCTACGATAACTGAAAGGACAGCCGCTGCGCAGGAAAGGTATGTAAGATTCAGCATCGTATCAGTTAATTTGAGCCAGCCTTGGGTCTCTGGAACGCCGTTGTATCCGACAGGTTCCGTACCCGGGGCGAGGAGGTATGCTCCTGCGACGATGACAGCCGCTGCAAGGACTACTATGCCAGTCTTGATGAGTCCTTTAGGATTGGTCATTGCACCCACAATTATGCCGACCACAACGATGGCGGCAATTGCAAGGCCGACCATAACATACGCCCAGTAGAGCAGCGTGTCAACAGCGATGGCATCATTGGTGTTGAACCCGATGATGAAACCGAGCACACCGATGACTACGCCGATGAGCAGCAATGCCCACGATATGTATTTTACGATCTTAGTGTACATTATTGTAAATTATTTGTTCTGATATTTAACCAAAGTATCCACCAAAGAGATTGATGCGTCTTCCATTTCGATAGTGAGACCGTCAATCTTTGAAAGGATATAGTTGTAGAAAATCTGAAGGATGACAGCGACGATAAGACCGCCGACAGTCGTGATCAAAGCGACCTTCATACCTCCTGCAACGACGTTTGGAGAAATATCACCGGCAGCCTGGATGGCGTCGAATGCCTGGATCATACCGATAACCGTTCCGAGGAATCCGAGGGAAGGAGCGATGGCGATGAAGAGGGAAATCCAGGAAAGACCGCTTTCCATCTGGCTCATCTGTACTGAACCGTAGGAAACGACTGTCTTCTCGACAACCTCAATGCCCTGGTCCATACGGAGAAGACCCTGATAGAAAATGCTTGCCACCGGTCCGCGGGTAGTGCGGCAAACCTCTTTTGCGGCCTCAACTCCACCTTCTGCGAGCGCAGCCTCAATCTTCTCAAGAAGTTTCTTGGTGTTTGTCTTTGAAAGGGACAGATAAAGGATTCTCTCTACGCAGAGGGCAAGACCGAGGATAAGACAGATGATGACCAGGGACATGAAGCCTGCGCCACCCTCAATGAACTTGGTCTTGAGCGCCTGATGGAAAGGCACTTCCTCAGCAGGGGCGTTGAACGGGTCTACGCTCTGTGCTGCAACTGCTTCTTCTGCAGGGGCTGCTGTTTCAGCGTCCTGCGCTGCTGCGTATTGTGCAGAAAGGGCGGTGAAGCCGATTACTGCCAAAAACACGAAAAATTTTTTCATAACTGTTTTTGTGTGTTAATTAATAATATTAAAATAGTTTCTTGTTTTACAAAGTCAGGATGCCTGTGCATTCTCAAAAACCGGTGCAATTTAGCAAATAATTTTCATACGGCAATAATTATTTTGATATTTCACCCCTCAAATCCATATCCATCCACATCTTGACACTTTCGTTGTCCCCAAATCTCCCGAGGAGACAGAAAAGTTTAGCCAGAGCGCTCTCGGTCGTGCTGTCATAGCCGTTGATGACTCCTGCGTCCTTGAGGGTCTTGCCGTTGGCGTACAAGTCCATATTGACCTCCCCTCCGAGGCATTGGGTCACATTGACCAGGATTTTCCCTGACGCGGCGGCCTCCTTCACGATGGAGATGAACCAGTCCTTGCACGGGGCGTTGCCCGAGCCGTAGGTCTCTATTATGACCGCCCTGGTCTGTTCTCCGCAAAGGATGTTGCGGACAACCTGCGGGGTGATTCCCGGATGGATCTTCAGGATTGACACCCTCGTGTCCAGGTTGGTCTGGGTGAGGGGACGGGCGTTCCAGTCCTGCGGCTGCCTTATGCAGGACAGGTTGTACCTTATGCTGATTCCCGCTTCGGCAAGGGGAGGGCAGTTCTCGGATTTGAACGCCCTGAAATTGTCCGAACTCACTTTTGTGGTCCTGTTGCCCCTCATCAGCACATTGTCGAAGCAGATGCAGACCTCAGGGACTACGGAGTGTCCGTCGCTGTCCTTCGCGGCGGCGATTTCGACAGACGAAATGATGTTCTCGCGCCCGTCCGTCCTCGGAACTCCGATAGGGAGTTGGCTGCCCGTGAAAATAACAGGCTTTGTCAGGTCTCCGAGCATGAAACTGAGGGCGGAGGCTGAATATGCCATAGTGTCCGTGCCGTGCAGGATAACGAATCCGTCATACAAATCATATCTGTCCGAGATGAGGCGGGTGAGTTCCT
>JBJEJS010000064.1:0-3961 GCA_051878235.1 Candidatus Cryptobacteroides sp. | reverse complement strand
AGATGCCCGCTGCTGCTCACCGGCAGGAATTCGGTCAGGCCCTGCACCAGACCGAGGATTATGCCTTCGTACCACTCCATAAAAACCTATTTCTTTGAGGGGAAGGTGCCCATAATGGCGACTATTTCGATGATTATCCCCGCGATGATTACGACAGGGGCGGCCACAAGGCGTCTGAAATCGAACATCGCGTAATTGAAGACCTCCGGGTCATCGCTTCCTCCGCCCATCATCAGTATATAGCCTGAAACCATCACGATCAGACCGGCGAGAAGAAGTTTGAGCCCCTTCGGGGTTATTGCCATTTTGTCCATATATTTTATATATTGTATATTTCTTATATCCTATATTTCACATATATAATTCGTCCTTCTTGAGACAGACCAGACGGTTAACCACAAACCAGGTGCTCACCACACAGAGGACTATTCCCGTGACCACCACAATGCCCATAACGAGCATAAGGAGCTCCAGCCGGAATATTGCGAAAAGCTGGGCGAACTCGTTCCTCAGCACAAAGAGGAGCGCAAGGAGCATAATTATGGCGACCATCGCGGAGAACAATCCCTGAAAGACAGCCTGGACAACAAAAGGGGCGCGGATGAAGCCTCTTGTCGCTCCGACCAGTTTCATCGTGTGGATTGTGAAGCGGCGGGCATAGACATTCAGACGGACCGTGTTGTTGATGAGCACAAATGACACGAACAGCAGAAGGGCAATGAATATCCCAAGCACAACCGAGATTTTGCTGAGGTTGGCGTTCAGGGCATCCACAAGGGAATGCTGATAGACGACCTCATCCACAAGGCGGGACTTCGAAATCTCATCCCTCACCATCGCAAGGCTGTCGGCGGAGACATAGTCCGCCTTCAGGGTCATCTCGACGGAGACGGGAATCGGGGATGTCTCGAAGACATCAAGGAAATCATCGCCGAGAAGCGCCTTCATCTCCCTCGCGCCCTGCTCTTTGGAGATGTATTCCGTGCTCCTCACAAAGCGCATCCCGTCAAGGATCTTAGCATAGGCAATCGCCTCAGTCTCTGTGACATCCTGCTTGAGGAGCACCGAGACTTTCATATTCTCCTTGAAATAGTCGGAGACGCTGCGGGCATTCACAAGAAGAAGCCCCGCCACACCGACCAGGAGCAGCACCAGACTGATGCTTATCACTGAGGAAAGATAGGCGTTCACAAGCCTCTTGCCTATTATTTTACTCTCTCCGTTTGCCATATAAAATGCTATCCCGCGCCAAAGATAGTGAAATATCAAAAAAATTTATTATCTTTGTTGAGATTTTGTCTAAAAACGCCAATATGGGAGAGTCCGTCAAAAGAGTTCTGTTTGTCAATTCGGAGATATTCCCCTATCTGCCGGAATCAGAAATCTCCACCATCGGAAGGTTTCTGCCACAGGGCATACAGGAAAGGAAAAAGGAGATACGCTCCTTTATGCCGAGATTCGGCTGCATCAACGAGCGTAAGAACCAGTTGCACGAAGTCATCCGTCTTTCCGGGATGAATATCATCATCAATGATGTGGACAGGCCGCTTGTCATCAAGGTGGCTTCCATCTCATCGGCGAGAATGCAGGTGTACTTCATTGACAATGAGGACTATTTCCATAGGAAACAGATTTACAGGGACGAAAGCGGGACATTCTTTGCCGACAACGGGGAAAGGGCCGTGTTCTTCGCAAGGGGCGTGCTTGAGACCGTCAAGAAACTCAGGTGGACTCCTGATGTGATCCACTGCCAGGGCTGGATTTCGCACCTCATCCCGTTGTACCTCAAGAAAGTTTATAAGGAGGACCCGATATTCTCGAACAGCAGGGTGGTGCTTTCGCTTTACGACGACACACCTGCGGAGAAATTCTCTGAGGATTTTGCGGAATGCGCACGGTTTGCGGGCATAGGGGCGGACGACCTTGACCTTCTTGGAGATCCGAACGGCATAAATCTTGCTAAACTCGCAATCCGCCATTCTGACGGAATCATTTTCGCGTCGGACAAAGTCAATCCTGAAATCGCCTCGGCAGGCAGGCAGGCGGGACTTCCTGTGCTTGAGTATGACAGGGAGTCAATCGCAGACGGATCTTACATTGACGCATACGACAAATTTTATGACCAGACACTGTAAAATGACATTCAACAGGATAACAGGACTTTTGTTTCTCGGAGCGGCACTGACTTGCGCCGCTTCTTGCATATATGTGGATGACAATCTCGGAAAGAATTTCGTCCCGTCAAACCAGATTTACGAAATCCGCACGGCTACCCTCCCCCTGGACTGCATCGAGATGGAGCCTTCGGACAGCCTGTCAGCCTACAGTTCCTCAAGGATAACGGTAGGAGCCGTCCGTGACGGGATTTTCGGGCTCACGAAGAGGAGCAGCGCATTCACGGTGGTCCCTGTGGACGACACAATCGATGTGGGGACAAACACGAGAATCAGGCAGTTCCATTTCACCTTCGCCAAAGACACAGTCTCGTGCAGCGACCCTTGGCAGAAGACCATCATCCAGAATGTCAATGTGTACGAACTGGAAAAGACGCTTGACTCAACATTCAACTACACCTTTGACCTCAAGGACGCGGATTTCGCAGGAAAGACGAAAATAGCCTCAGGGACCCCGACCTACAACGGCGGGGATTCGCTTTCATTCGACATGTCGGCGGCATACGCCCAAAAATATGTGGACCTGTTCAAGGAGGACCCTGACATCCAACTGGACCTGACGGAATATCTGAACAGGATGCCCGGAATATATATGAATGTGGACGCTCCTCTCAATGACGGAGGACGCATAAATATGTTCAGGGTGAGCATCGACATCACGGACTCCTACTATGTGACCGGAAACTACGCCGAACTGAAGATCACGGCGGACTACGGCACGAGGGAGAATGTGGACACCTCATTCCTGTTCTACTTCGGACCTGCGGAGAGGACATCGACCACATCCCAATACGCATTCAATGTCAGCAGCACCGAATCGGTGAACATCAAACCGGATCCTGACAATGCGATATATATCGAAGGAGGTCCCGGATACAAGCCTGTCGTAAAGGCGGAGAAACTCAGGACGGCCATCCTGGCTGAACTGGCGAAAACGACCGACAGGAACGGGAATCCACTGGCGCTCAATCCTGACGATGTCATCATCAACAAGGCCAGGCTGATTTTCCCGTACGAATTCGAGAGCACTGACAGGATGTCCCTCTATCCTGCGGTACTCAGTCCGACCTGCAAGATTTCAAAGGAAATCACTCCCGACGAGGGCGAGCCTTACCGATATGTGACTTATGCGGGCCTCACGGACGCAAGCGTCGATTCGGAGAACCAGGGTGACATCAACAGGTCGCTCTGCTGCTACACTCCTGATGTGAGCCACCACGTGCAGTCCATAATCCGGCTGAAAGACGACGCGGCATTCACCGACTATGACATCTGGATGCTGGTGATGGCATACGAGACCACGCAGTCCTCCAGTTCCTCATCATCGGACTTGAGCGACTATTACCAGAATCTCGCCTACCTGAACTACTACAACAATCTCTACGGAGACTACGGGTACGGATACGGCAGTTACGGCTATGGTTACGGATACGGCAGTTACGGATACGACAACTACTACAACTACTATCTCGCCTCGATGTACGCTTCCTCAAGTTCATCAAGCTCATCATCTTCAACAACGCTGATGCTCGACAAGGACAGGTACTATGCCGCCGAGATAAAGGGAATGTCAGACAGCGACGGACCGCGAATCGAACTGGTCTATTCCTATACTGTCAAGGATCTGGAATAAGGTAAGCATCCGAAGAAGTACATATTGACAAAGTGAGATGCAACTGGCACGGGAGAGGTGTCAGTTGCATTCATTTTTGTGTAAGTTTGATTTCAGTTTGGTAAGCATCCGACGAACCACGTGTGACATCCAATAACAGCGAAGTGGCGGCAAC
>JBJEJS010000063.1:0-3977 GCA_051878235.1 Candidatus Cryptobacteroides sp. | reverse complement strand
TCGCTGACCCGGGTGAGTACGACCTGCTTGCCTACAACTTCGACACGGAGGCCACCCTGCTGGAGAATCCGAACAACTTCAACGCGGCGCGTGCCTACACCAACGAAATCGCCTCCCACCTCAAGACACGTCTGGCCAGCCGTGCGGGTTCCGCGGTGGAGGGCCCTCTGAACGAGAAGATTGTCTATGACCCGGACCATCTCTTCGTCGCGTCCGCCAAGGGGGTCAACATCCCGTACTCCAACAGAATCGACACTCTGCGCACCCCGGAGGGCGGCTATTTCAAGGCAGAGAGCGTCGTCAAGTCCTATTACCTCCAGGTCAGGGTCAAGGGTATGCGCTATGTCTCCTCCGCAGTCTCCCTGCTGGACGGAATGGCGGGTTCCGCCCTCATCACCAGGAGGCAAATGTGCGAGGACGACCCTGTGACGGTCTATTTCGAGATGTCCCCGGGAGCGGAATCCTCGGCGGCCGGAGTCAGGGCGGTCAAATCCGGAAGCTCCGACCCGGCCTCCGACGAAGTCCTGCTCTACACGACCTTCGGCACCTTCGGCAACATCCCCTCGTCCCCGAACAGGCTGGAAATAACATTCGACTTCACGACTGTCTATGGAAAGCCCTACTACGAGACCTTTGACATCACCGACATCTTCGCCACCCCGGAAGCGGTCGAACACCAATGGCTGCTGATAGACGAGGTCATCGAAATACCCGAACCGCCGAAGAACCCGGGCGGCGGCTTCAATCCCGGCGTCGATGAATGGGGCGACGTCAACACCGACATAACGATATGATGTATAATGGAATATATGTATAATAAAATGGAATATTGAATATATGGGATATATAAAATATATGAAGGTATATATGAGATATAAACAATAACAATCATAAATATTATTAACAATCATTAAGTACTTAAGTATTATGAAAAAATTTATGTACATCGCAGTTCTCGCCGGCGTAGCGCTGGTCGGCTGCACCAAGAATGAGCGGACATCCGAACTCATTGACTCCCAGAAGGAAATCACCTTCACTTCCCCTATTCTTTCATCTGCAACCAAGACTCCTGTCTCAGGTGAAATGGATAACCCTTACAGTACTTCTGAAAAATTCAATGTGTATGCAGTATGGCATAATGGAGATTTTTCTGGCAGTTGGACTGATCACTCTCTCTATATGGATGATGTGCAAACCGACTATTCATCAACTCTTGATGGCTGGCATGCCACTCCATCATACTACTGGCCAAAGAATGGTAAATTGACATTTGCGGCATATTCTCCTTCTGAAATTGGTGGAACGTCACACGCTTATGGTTCAACTGGTCTTTCCATTACTGGTTACGAGGTCCCTACAGATGCAGCAAATCAGTATGATGTTATGTACAGCGAGCGTGCCTACAACAATATTTCAAGCACTGGAACAGACACATATTATAAAGGAGTTGACATTAAATTCCACCACGCTCTTTCATCAATTCAGTTTGGTATCAAAACACTCGCAGATTATTCTTCATCAGTCACCATTAAACTTAGAAAAATTACTGTTTATGGCGTATATTCCAAAGGTGATTTTACAGAAGGTATAACAAATGAAGTGGCTTATGCCAATACACCTGCTTGGTCGAATCCGGCAAATGTTGTTGCCGAGGCTAATGCTTATGTTTACTATAGCGATGAATTGATAGTATCAGATACAGAAACTCTTTTGAATGGAGTAACAGGTCAGACAGATTTGATTCTGTTGCCTCAGACCCTTCCAGATACTGGCTATATAACAATTGAATATGGAATAGATCCTGTTGGAGGAACTACTCCTGAAATTGCCCAAAAGCACACTGTTCAAATTAATAGCCTTTCTGCAACAGAATGGAAGCCAGGAAAGCGCTACACATATCATATCACAATTGGACTTGATGAGATTTACTTTGCCCCAGAAGTTCTTGACTGGGATGAAAAGAGTGTTACAATCCCTCAGATCTAATCAGACATTCAAATCCCACCCGGCCTGACCGTCGGATGGGGTTCCAAAGGGTATTCACGAATGTTGAATATTCCGTAAACAACAAAAATTAACTCAAGTTCCGCTTGCGGAACTTAAACGAATGAAAAAGACACTCCGCATATCCGTTTTGACGCTCCTGTCGGCATTGCTTGCCGCCTGTGCAATCGAGCGCCGGGACCCCAACGATCCCGATGTCGCCCTGTCGTTCCAGCCTGCGATGTATATGCAGATGGACGGGGAATGGCAGGGGGACTACCCGGAGGACCGTCCTTTCGGAGTCTGGGCGTGGAGCCTCGATGCGGACAAGGAGTGGGGAAGCGATTCCGCCTCTGCCGAAGTGTTCCTTGAAAACGAGGAAATCTCCCCGTCCTCCCTCGGGCTCTGGTGCTCGCAGACCCCTGTGCTCTGGCCGCCGAGGGACAGGAATCTGACCTTCATCGCAGGATCGCCCTATTCGCGGGTGGATGCCTGTTCGAAGGAAAACGGGATTGAGTTCCGTGATGTGGATTTGACCTGTGACCGCACGGATTTGCTCTACACGGTCCTTCAGACGGACCTCAACAAGATTTCAGGCGGAGGGAATGTGACAATGCCTTTCAGCCACGCCCTCTGCCAGGTCTCGTTCAGGGTCAAGAACAGGGGCACGGTCTCGGAAAAGGAGCAGATCCGCATCAGGAAGATAGGGCTCTCCTCTGTCCTCTGCAAAGGCAGTTTCCGTTCCCTGCCCGAGCCGTTCTGGACGACGGAGGATCAGACCTGCGACCTGACCTTCTTCGAGGGGGACTTCCTTTCAGACATCCTTCCGACGGACATAGGGCAGTCCTTTCTGGTAATCCCCCAGAAACTGGACACCACAGTGGATGTCGTGTATGAATACCACACGGCTGCTGGCACCTACATAACCTGCCATTCATCCTGCCCCCTGACCGCGTCCCTTCTGCCCGGCAGAAGATACATCTACACTCTCACGGCAGGAATCGACGATGTGAAGTTTATGACCGAAGTGATTGTGCATTGACTTGAAAATGATGAAAAGGATAAAAGACATATTTGCTGCCGTCACGGCACTCCTGACGCTCATCCTTCCCGCTTCCTGCCTGAGGGTTGAGCCTGAGGACGCGCCTTCTGCGGACTGCCCCGTGACCTTCTCCCGCCCTGTCGTCACATCGGCAAGGTCGAAGGCTGTCACAGGCAGCCTGACAGATTACCCTACGGCGGAGGACTTCACGGTGTATGCCTTCTATTCCCCTGATGACTTCAACGGATGGAAGGCGGACAAGGGACAACTTTATATGGACGGAATCAAGACATCCTACGATGCCCTCATCAACGGATGGAGACCCTCCCAGACCTACTACTGGCCGAAAAACGGCAAACTCACCTTCGCCGCGTTTTCCCCGTCCGATGCCTCTATGACTGTCTCCTACGGTGAGGACGGCTTCAAATTCACGGGTTTTGAGGTCCTTGCCACCCAGGATGCGGACAACAGGCAGTACGACCTTCTCTACAGCGAGCGCTCGATGAACAGGACTTCCAGCACCGGAGGAGTCTCGTACAGCGGCGCGGACATCAATTTCCGCCACGCCCTCTGCACCGTCCGGTTCAAGTTCCGCCTGAGCCAGAACTTTGAAGGAGGAAGCGCTGTGACAATCAAGGCAGTGACAATCCGGAATGTTTACACCAAGGCTACTTTTGCCGAGAACATAGACACTGCCCGTCCGGAGAGATACTCCGCCTCTCCCGAATGGACCGGTCAGACAGACCCTGTGGACTATCCCGCAGCCCCTTCTTCCCTCAACCAGGCTGTCACAAGCGACTCCAAGGACCTTGAGAACGGCTATGACCTGATACTGATGCCTCAGACTTTCGATCACGGTTCGGATGTGCACGTCACCATAGAGGTGACCTACAACAACGGTTCGGCAGACCAGACGGTCGGCATTGACCTTGTGAACGGTTTCGATTCCGAC
>JBJEJS010000062.1:0-3978 GCA_051878235.1 Candidatus Cryptobacteroides sp. | reverse complement strand
CGCCATCTCGGATGACGAAGGAATGTATTCCATTTCCGTTCCTGCGGATGCCGTCCTGAAGGTGGATATGATGAGTTACGAGTCCAGGACCATTCCGGTCAAGGGCAAGACCAAACTCAACATTTCGATGACGCCTTCTTCCTACCTGCTTGAGGATGCGGTGTCAATCGGTTACGGTTATGTCAAGAAAAGTGACCTTGCTTCGGCAATCTCGGTCATCGGACAGAATGAAATCAACAAGACTGCCGTCACTTCAATCGACCAGGCCCTTCAGGGAAATGCTGCCGGTGTGCTCGTGATGACTGCCTCGGCGGAACCGGGCGGAGATGTCACTATGAGAATCCGAGGCAGCAGTTCCATCTCAGGAAGCACCGAGCCTTTGATTGTCATCGACAACATCATCTCCGACCAGACCGCAATGACAATGCTCAGCCCGAGCGATGTCATGTCCATTGAGGTCCTGAAGGATGCGGCTGCGACTGCAATCTACGGAAGCCGTGGAGCAAACGGAGTCGTGATGATAACCACCAAGAGCGGTGTCGAGGGCAAGGCTCAGTTGAATATTGGTGTCAAATACGGAATCTCCACGCCGAGATACGAGATAGAGATGATGGATTCTCCGCAGTATGCCGAATATGACAACCTCGGAAGGATGAGCTGGGGAGTGAGTTCTTTCAACACTATGAGGCCTGACACCCTCTCTACGACCAACTTCCAGGAGCAGCTTCTGCGGGATATGGCGCAATACCAGGAGTACAATGTCTCCGTCAAGGGAGGAAACAAGGGTATGCGCTATTATGTTTCAGGAGGTTATCTGAACCAGACAGGTATCCTGAAGAACTCCTCGAATGACCGTCTAACCTTCCGTACCAAGTTCAACATTGAACTTGCGAAGAATCTCCATCTTGACATAGGAGCCGCCGTTTCTAACCAGAAGACCGAAAAGGTCTCCTCCGGAGGTTCAGGTGCGACGATAAGGATGCTTATGCTCAAGCCTACCCAGAAACTCAACGGAACCTCCACAGGTGACGGGATGTACCTCGACGAGGAGACCGGCGAATGGAAGGTCATCAACCAGGAGGCCTCCAAGAGTATGAACTCCAATCAGTGGAACCACAAGTTCACGGCCGATTTCAACGCACAGTTGCGCTGGAACATAGGCAAGTACTGGACCTTCACTTCGACCGGATCGTACAAGTATCTCGGTTCAGAGGATTACGGATATGTGCTCAGGAGCATCTACACCTCCGAGGCCAACATCGACAAGAACAACACGGCGAAGCGCAGCACCTCAAAGTCATTTGACTGGTCAAACGAGAACTATTTCAACTACGCGCGCAAATTCAACTCCAAGCATTATTTCGACTGGATGATAGGACAGTCCTGGTCGGAGACCAAGAAGGAGGGATTCGGAATTTCCGTCACAAGGTTTGACACCGATTATTATATGTGGGACAACCTTGCTGCGGGCGCGTATGTGAATGCTCCTTCTTCAAGCAAGAGCCGCGTGTCACACCTCTCATTCTTCACTCGTGCGTCATACAGGCTTATGGACAGGTACACATTCACTGTCCTGATGCGTGCCGACGGTTCCTCAAGGTTCGGTGCCGACAGGAAATTCGGATATTTCCCGGCAGCATCCTTCGCCTGGAACATGAAAAAGGAGAAATGGCTCAAGAATGTCAAGGGAGTGACCGAGTTGAAGCCGCGTTTCAGTTGGGGTATCACCGGTAACGACAGAATCGGAGAGTATCAGTCAATGAGCCTTCTCTCGTCCAACAAGATCATCGTCAACGGACAGGTTTACAACGGATTCACCAATTCTCAGATTGGAAACGACAAACTCCAGTGGGAGACCACCCACGAGTACAACCTCGGTATTGACGCGGGATTTGTGAAGAACAGGATCAAATTCTCCATCGAGGGATATTACAAACAGACATACAACCTCCTTTATTCCTATCAGCTGCCTCTTACGACCGGCTACAGCAAGGTTATGGCGAATGTGGGAAACATCGACAACAGGGGAGTCGAGTTCGACATCACCACCCGCAACATCGAGACAAAGAATTTCTACTGGACGACCTCGCTGAACATCGGCTACAACCAGAGCCGTGTGACGGACCTCGGAGGAAATGACAATGTGGTTATGTTCTATCTCGGTGACAATGTCAACCAGAATCTGACATATCTGAGGATAGGCCAGCCTATGGGTGTGATTATGGGATATGAGACCTCTGTATATCAGGACTGGGACGATGTCTATGACGACAAGTCAGTCTGGGTCGAGGATCCTGCCGTAATGGGCACAAGGCCGGGTATGCTGAAATATGTCGACCAGAACAACGACGGTGTGATTGACGACAATGACAAGGTTGTCCTCGGAAAGGCGCTCCATCCGCTCAACGGAGGTTTCACCAACACTTTCAGTTGGAAAGGGATCACCCTCACAGCATTCTTCAACTTCTCATTCGGAGGAAAGATTGTGAACAGCAATGTCACCAAACTCGAGCAGTATGCTGCAGGAAACAACAACTCCTACAAGTATGTGCTTGACTGCTATCGCCCTGCGAACCCTATTATCGGAGACTCAGGTTACAAGGGAGGTTATTATCCGCTTCCTACCTCATACAGTTCTCCGTCCTCCGCAAGGCTGTACACCTCTAACATCATTGACAAATGGGTGCAGGACGGTTCTTATATCCGTCTGAAGACCCTCTCCCTTGCCTACACTTTCCCGGAGAAACTGATGCGCAAGATTTATGTCAGGAATCTCACTCTCGGAGTGTCGCTCCAGAACTTCTTCACCTGGACCAAATACAAAGGATATGACCCTGAGTGCAGCAGTTCCCTCGGAACATCCAATTCGAAAATAGGTGTGGACTATTCAAGTTATCCGGCTGTCAAGACAGTTATGTTCAATCTCTCCCTTAACTTCTAAAAGAATATGAAAAAGTATATATACATACTGCTTGCCTCCCTTCTGACTTTGACTTCCTGCAACACTTTCCTTGTGGAGACTTCTGCCACGAAGTATCCGATGGACAAGTATTTCAACGATGAGGAGGAGGTGATGCTTTATCTCTACGGCACATATTACCAGGTAAAGAATGCGGTCTTCGGGACAGATTTTATGTACCTGACCGACACTATGACCGACGATGTGGACTACACTTCAACCAATGTCGCCCGCAAAGGTGTGGCATATCTCACTCTCAACAGCACCAACTCACTGGTAAAAAGCGTATGGGGAAAGATGTACGCCGTCATCGAGCAGTGCAACATCCTGATTGACCAGATGGAGCGCAATCCTGAGCTGAGTGCGGCCAACACCAACACCATCATTGCCGAGTGCAGCTTTATGAGGGCGTGGGCATATTTCCACCTCGTCCAGCTTTGGGGAGATGTCCCTCTTGTGACAAAGCCTGTCTATGACATCGACTCCGACAACATCGTTCCTTGCCGCACGGCTAAGGATGAGGTCCTGTCTTTTCTTGTGACCGACCTCGAATGGTCCGCCCAGCAGTTGGGGGATACGCCTACTTCGGTAACGGGAATAAATGGAATCACTTACAAGTTCTCAATCCCTAAATCTGCCGTTAAACTTCTTCTCGGTAAGGTATATCAGTTGATGGGACAGGAAGAGGATGTGATTTCGACGCTTTCATATTTTATGGACGGAACGGATCCGGACCCTCGTTGGGGACTTTGTGAGCATTACAACTACATCTTCGACACGAAGTACAAGACCGAGGCCGGGAGGTCGAAGGAAATCCTTTGGGAAATGGTCGCTTCCGCCGAGACCAACCTGAACAACACCTGGCATCGTGAGGTCGCTCCGTCAGAACTCAAGGGTCCTAACGGTGAGGTGATTTTCGGCAAGACAAACGGCTACCAGAGCTACATCCCGACCTACAACCTTATAAAGAACTCCAGCAGCACGGACCTTAGGTATCTTGAGGGCTACCAGTTCTCAAG
>JBJEJS010000061.1:0-4011 GCA_051878235.1 Candidatus Cryptobacteroides sp. | reverse complement strand
TCATCGGAAGGGGAGTTGTTGAAATGGTCGAGAAGGACATCCATTGTGATGTCACGCAGGTCTTTCGCGGCTATCATCTCAAGAAGATTCAGGGCGACATTCTTGCGGCTTGCAGGAGCCTGGTGGATGAAGTCCTTGATTGTCTGCCAGTTGCCCCTTGACGCTATTAGGAGATTGGCGGTTTTGGCGGGGTCTGTGCCTTCCTCCTTCGCGAACTGCTCCGCCTGTTCCCTTGTGATGAAGGTGGCGATGTAGGCGTTCCTGAGGGAATCCTCGTAGGCCGTCCTCATCCTGTTGGTGCATATCTGCCCTTCAGTCAGGTCAGGCACGGTGTTCCTCTGGACAGGAGGCACGATGTCGAGGTTGATGACCCCGTTGTAGTCCGCCCCCTTGTCAAGGACGACCTCAAGGGTGTCTGTGCTGCCTGTGCGCGCTTTGGCGATTCCGAACATCCCGTCCTTTGAGGCCCACACGGTTATGTCCCCCAGACCGGAGCGGAGGCTTGTCATCCCGTTTTCGTCACAGCGTTTCCCGACGACGGTGTAAAGTTCGGCGTAATTGTAAATCTTGAACTCCACATCAGCCTGCACGGGATTTCCCGCCTTGTCAACCACCCTGACATTCAGGATGTCCGTCGGCGCGTAATTGGAAGTCACATTGATTGTCGTGAAGCAGTTGGTCCTTGCGATAACCTCCTCAGGACCGTCATATATGCCGAAGGCGTCGGTGTGCATCAGCATACCTCTTGAAGCGGGCGCGTTGAACCATCCGAGGTCAAGCACGGGCTCAGGCTCGCAAGCCCCGAGGAAATGCCATCTGCCGTCCGTCCAGACTTCAACCCAGGCGTGGTTGTCGTCGGTGTGCGCCCAGCGCGGGGTGTAGACCTGTCTTGCAGGTATGCCGACAGAGCGCATCGCTGCGACTGTGAAGGTGGACTCCTCTCCGCAACGCCCGTATGCCGTCTTGACGGATGCCAACGGTGAACTTGTCCTCGCATCGCTCGGGGTGTAGGTCACCTTCTCGTGGCACCAGTGGTTGACCTCCAGGGCGGCATCAGTCATCGACAGCCCTTTTACCCTGTCCTTCAACTCTTTGTAAAACACCATCCTGGATTCGTCAAGATTCTCGTTGTTGACCCTCACGGGGAGGACAAAATGCAGGAATTCCCGTTCAGGCACCATCTTACCCCAAGGCATCTCCTCCCTTGCCGTCAGGCTCTGGCGTATGTTCTCAAGATAGAACTCCCTCGAATAGTCCGTGCTGTCAGGCAGAGGCATATTCCTGTAGAGGAAGTCAAGAAGTTCGTCCTCTTTCCATTCCCTTGGGGCCTGAAGGCTCTCCATCCCTGTCCCGATGCCTGCCGCAGTGGAGTGAATGCCCTGCGTTTTTCCCTGTCTCACATTAGCGGAACATCTCTCCGCCGAAATCGTCATCATACCTGCCACAGTCAATGCGGACATCGCTATGGCGAGGAAAAGGTCTTTTCTCATAAAGTAAAATATATCAATATCTTATATCTTCCTTATATGGCATATAAAAATATGGGATATATGCCTGTCATAATATACCATATCCCGTAAGGTCAGAGACGGCTGTAAAGCGACCTCAGGACGGTCATATCGCCTGAGGCATATAACTTTATGTCTCCGTTCCCGTTACAGGATATTCCCCTTTCCTGCATCACCTCCTTCAAATGGTGGACGACTGCGGGTGCGGGGTCGATGATCTGGAAATCCCTTTCGGGAGCCATCCTGTGGGCCACTTTCAGAATGGTGTCCTTCAGGAAAGGATAGTGGGTGCATCCAAGCACGATGGTGTCCGCGCCTGCCTCCACAAGCGGTCTGAGGCTCTCTTCCACAATCTCCTCAGCCTGGGGACCTTCCGTCCTGCCGCTCTCCACCAGTTCCACAAAGCCGCTTCCGATGTGCTCCACCACCTTGACCCCCTTTGCGTATGTGTCCCTGGTCTGCGCGTATTTGTCTCCCTTGAGGGTCCCCGCCGTGGCCAGCACGCCGACCACCCCGCTCCGCGTGGTGTGAGCCGCCGGTTTCACCGCCGGCTCCATCCCGATAAACGGGATGTCGGCCCATCCGGACCTCAATTCTGAGATGGCCGCCGCAGTAGCCGTGTTGCACGCCACCACAATCACCTGCGCGCCCTCCTTGAGCAGGAACTCCGTGATGAAGCCCGCCCTTCCGACAATGAACTCCCTGTCCTTCTCCCCGTAGGGACAGAACGCATTGTCAGCGAAATACACGCAGTCTTCCAGCGGCATCTCCTTCCGTATTTCCCTCAGGACGGACAGCCCTCCCGCCCCCGAATCAAAAATCCCGATCATATTCTGCAAATATAGAAATTATCAGACAAAATTTGATTATTTTTGCGCCCATAACAGCCGCCGCTTACGGACAATCTGAAAAAAGACCGTAGCCGCGCCCCACAAGGACAATTTATGGTAACTTCAGAACAGATACATTCCTTACAGCAGAGGGTTGACACTCTTGCCCGCTGCCTTGATGTCGAAACCAAGAGGAAAGATGTGGAGCAGAAGCAGGAAAAGACCCTCGCTCCTGACTTCTGGGATGACCCTAAGGCTGCCGAACAGTTCCTGAAGGAACTTGCAGGGGTGAAATTCTGGGTCAACGGCTATGACAAGGTCGCCTCGGGAGTCGCCGACCTTGAAGTCCTCCTGGATTTTGCCAGGGAGAGCCTTGCGGGAGCGGCCGAGGATGCGCAGACGGATGAGGTCAGGGAACTCGACCAGGCATTCAGGACTGTGGAATCTGACATCGAGGCCCTGGAACTCAGGAATATGCTCGGCGAGGAGGGAGACAACCTCGGCGCGGTCCTGACAATCAATTCAGGGGCGGGAGGCACGGAGGCCAACGACTGGTCCGCGATGCTTATGAGGATGTATATGCGCTGGGGCGAGCGCAACGGCTACAAAATCACCGTTACGGATGAACTTGAGGGCGAGGATGCAGGAGTGAAGTCTGTCACCATCCAGTTCGAGGGCGACTATGCCTTCGGCTACCTGAAGGCTGAAAGCGGGGTGCACCGCCTTGTCCGCATCTCCCCGTTCAACGCCCAGGGCAAACGCCAGACGACATTCTCCTCCGTCTTTGTCTATCCGCTTGTGGATGACACGATTGAGATAGAAATCAACCCTGCCGACCTCGAATGGGACACCTACCGTTCAAGCGGTGCCGGCGGCCAGAATGTCAACAAGGTCGAGACCGGTGTCCGTGTGCGCCACATCCCGAGCGGAATCGTGGTGGAGAACACCGAGACCCGTTCCCAACTTGACAACAGGAACAACGCCCTGCGTATCCTCAAATCCCGTCTCTACGACATCGAACTCAAGAAACGCCAGGCAAAACAGGCGGAACTCGAGGGCCAGAAGAAGAAAATCGAGTGGGGCTCCCAGATCCGCAGTTATGTCCTCCATCCGTACAAGATGGTGAAGGACCTGCGCACCGGCTACGAGACCTCCGACACCCAGGGTGTCCTTGACGGCGACCTCAACGAATTTATGAAAGTCTTCCTTATGGAAGGAGGGAAATAGAAAATATATATAATTATGAGCGTACAATTCAAATATGCCCCAATGTTCCAACTTGGTGAGGACAAGACGGAATATTACAAGATTCCTGGCTCGGAGAAACTCGTGTCCACATCCGAGTTCGAGGGAAAGAAAATCCTCAAGGTGACCCCTGAGGCCCTTACACTTATGACCAACACCGCGTTCCGTGATGTGAGTTTCCTTCTTCGCCGCTCCCACAACGAGCAGGTCGCAAAGATTCTGGGAGACCCCCAGGCGAGCGCCAATGACAAATATGTCGCCCTGACATTCCTGCGCAATGCTGAGGTGGCGGCAAAGGGCAAACTCCCTCTCTGTCAGGACACGGGAACGGCTATCGTGCACGGCGAGAAGGGCCAGCAGGTCTGGACAGGCTTTGAGGATGAGGAGGCGATTTCCCTCGGAGTCTTCAAGACCTACACCGAAGAAAA
>JBJEJS010000060.1:0-4027 GCA_051878235.1 Candidatus Cryptobacteroides sp. | reverse complement strand
AAATACCGCTCATTCCTATATATCAATATCATGCCTGATGAAAACAAGAACATCGTCTTTTATGAGAAAAACGGCTTTGCCTTGTTGAATGAAGGGGTTGCTATGCAAATCAGACATTTGTAAACAACTAAATCCAAGGATCAGACAAAGAAGTCTTGATGTGCAGATGATGCTTGATCCATTTAAAGAACTTATGAAAAGCTTATTATAACCTGTACAAATGGATCAAGTTCAACGAAGCCCGCACAAGCGCAAAAGAATTCCAGGATAACAGCATCAGTTATCGTCAGTTATAGTGTCCATACTCTAGATGATGCTTTTCCTATAGACAGAGACAATCAGCAAATAAACATAAAAGCTGACATCCTGCCATCTTTTATAGGAGCAGCATATAGCACACTTAGAGGTTTTGTATATGCCAGAACGATTGGCACCCCATTGGCAACATACCCAATTCCTATGATAGAGCTGCAAACACTGATTAACAAAAACGCAATTAGAGTAGAAGAATAAAATATGAAACAGAAGAGACTAAGAATCACACAAGAAGACTTCATCCTTGCAAACCGCAAGGCTGCGAGGATGGAGGAAATTGAAAGACATGGACGACAGGTCCAGTCAAGAAGGATGGTACATAAGTCCAAGAAGACATACGACAGAAACAGACTCAAGAGAGCCGTCATCAAGAGCGATGACGGCTCTTTGTTTTAATATCTGGAGCAAACACGCATCCCTGATTTTGAAAAAATGGATTATGAGGAAAGGCGAAGAGAAGTCATCAGACAGCGTAAAGCAGAAATCTTCAGGGTTAAGAAAATGAACAATCCCGAATCCCTTAAGCAATTTTCGAAAACCGAGTCACGGAACACTTATTCAGTGCACACGAAAAAGAAGCCATTGTTCAACATCAAAGAAGTAAAGCATCGACAGGCTCATGCATCAGCATATAGCGGCAAATGCCATTGACTTGATGTGCTCTCTAAATGCGTCAAGACAGCACTTACTGCACATTCTCCACCTTGTACCTGACAACTGTCCTGCTTCCTGAACATCCTTCTTTCAGGCGGTCTTTCAAAGGTTTACGAAGCAATTTCAAACTCTTGTAGGCAGACAATTGCCCAAGGTCTTTCAGCACTACAAGGGTCAGCAATCTTCCGCAGGGAGCCTGTATATAATCCGAAAAAGAAGAGGGGCGTATTTCCTTTTCATTTTTTCTGTAAAGGATGGAGTATTCCCTCTTCTTGTGCTTCCAGGATGAGAATATGCTGATGCTTGCCCGAATGAAAATCATTACAAGGACAGCCTGCGGTATGATGAGCCACAATGACTGTCTGTACAAAGGAACGACTCCTATGCCCACTCCGCAAAAAAGCAGGAGGAAGGCATAGAAGTTCAAAAACAGAAATCTGCGAACTGTACAAATTCCCGGGGCCTCCATTATTGTGCCGCCTAAATGGCCTTATATACAGTATTTACAAGTTCTGAAGCCTCTGCCTCGTGCATACCCTTCAACTGGATTGACGTGCGCTGTGTGAAAGCATCGTAATACAATTCAAAAGCCTGGCAGAAGCATCCGAAGAATGTACCCGTCTTGATATAGCCGACTTCCTTCACACTGCTGGGAAGTACATACTTGACATTCTTGCCGGTGTTGAATACCCAGCAGGCAATGTTCTGACGAATCTCAATCACGCGCTTGTTTGTAACGACTACATAGCCTTTTTTCTTGATACCGAAAATAAGACCGATGATTCTGTAAATCTCACCGAAAATCCTGGAAATGGGATTTGAACTTGAAGCCCAGAGTTCAGCTTCCATTTCAACAACCAGTTCTTCTCCATTTGTGAGAACAACACCTGACTTTAAGTTAGCCATAATTATAATAATAGTGTTTTGCGGACCCGTAAACTGACCTTTCCACATTACCCGGATAATATTTCCAAATTTTTATGCACCAGAACGTTACATTCCCAACACACCCGAATCGCGCCCTGTCCGTCCCTTCGTAAAATCATAAATAAATTATACCTTTGCGGCCGTTATCAGAGGAATTTGTTTACGGCATTATGAACATCTGGTATTCAGAGTTTGGTGCAAGGCAACCATTTTTTATTGTATTTTCGAAGAAAAGGGCACTATCAAAAAGAAACATTATCTTTGCAGTCTCAAAATGACTTTTTTATGCCAGACAGCAATTTCATAGACTATGTGAAGATTTTCTGCCGCTCGGGAAACGGAGGGGCAGGGTCGATGCACCTAAGGAGGGAGAAATATATTCCTAAAGGCGGTCCCGACGGAGGGAACGGGGGAAGAGGGGGACACATCATCCTCAGGGCCAACCATCAATATTGGACGCTCATACACCTGAAATACCGCAAGCACATTATGGCGGAGGACGGAGGGAACGGAAGCGGGCAGCTTATGAACGGGAAGAACGGGACCGACATCATCATCGATGTGCCGATGGGCACTGTCGTCAAGGATGCCGAGACAGGAGAAATCCTTTTTGAACTGGTGGATGACGGGCAGGAGCAGATTCTTGTCAAAGGCGGCCGCGGAGGAATGGGCAACAACTTCTTCAAGTCCGCCACCAACCAGACTCCGAGATATGCCCAGCCGGGAGAGCCCTGTGAGGAGGGATGGTTCATTCTTGAATTGAAACTGCTTGCCGATGTGGGACTTGTGGGATTCCCGAATGCGGGCAAGTCCACCCTGCTCTCGACAGTCTCCGCAGCAAAGCCGAAGATTGCGGACTACCCTTTCACCACCCTGGAGCCGAATCTTGGAATCGTCCGGTATTATGACGACCAGTCATTCGTGATGGCGGACATCCCTGGAATCATCGAAGGGGCGCACGAGGGGAAAGGCATCGGAATCCGCTTCCTCAGACACATCGAGCGCAACTCAATCCTGCTCTTTATGCTGCCTGCGGACACGGACGACATCAAGCAGGGCTATGAAGTCCTTCTGAACGAATTGCGGGAGTACAATCCGGAACTCCTTGTCAAGGACAGGGTCCTTGCAATCACAAAATCCGATATGCTTGACGAAAAGATGATTAAGGATATGAAGAAACAACTCCCACGGGGAGTGCCGTTCGTGTTCATCTCCTCATTCACCGGTCAGGGAATCAACGAGTTGAAGGATATGCTCTGGAAATCGCTCCATTCGGAGTCATAAAGATTTTTCAGAGCGTCGGGACAACATTCTCCATCCTGGTGCCCCTTGAGCCTTTGACAAGGACCGTCCTTCCCGAAACGGGATTCTCAGAAAGATATGCGGCAAGATCGGCGGAAGTGCTGAAGCATTTCACAAGGCCTCCTGCCGCATCATTTTTCCCGTCAAGTTCCTCCATCGCTTTCCCGAACTCTCCACCGACAAGGAAAATATGTTCACAATCTATCTTCAAAGCCTTTTCTATCACAGACTTATGCTCAGCGGCAGAATCCTCTCCGAGTTCCAGCATATCCCCTAACATCAGAATTTTAGGCTGTGGGGAACACATCGCAGAGAAATTGTCAAGAGCCGCCGCCATACTTGTCGGATTCGCATTGTAGGCATCCACAATGAGGGTGTTCCTCTCCGTCCGCTTCATCTGGGAACGGTTGTTTGACGGCACATATCCCTCAATCGCCCTGACGGAATCCTCAAGTTCCACCCCGAAATATGTTCCGACAGCGAGCGCCGCCATCACATTGTCGGCATTGTATGCCCCGACAAGACCGGTCCTGACCTCCAGGGCAGTCCCGTCCCCCTTCGGCAGGGAAATCCTCAGGAAAGGCTTCTCGGGAGACGCAGGCAGGACGCTTGCCCCGGAATACTCCAGTCCGTAAGGCAGGACAAGCGAATACGGTCTTTCAGGATCGCTCTGAAGGCATCTCTCGGCCGCCATCCTGCAAAGATGCGGATTGTCAACATTGACAAAGACCTTGTCAGAAGTCCTGCGAAGGTAATCGTAAAGTTCCCCTTTTGTCCGCATAACTCCCTCGAAACTCCCGAATCCGAGCAGATGCGCCTTGCCCACATT
>JBJEJS010000059.1:0-4036 GCA_051878235.1 Candidatus Cryptobacteroides sp. | reverse complement strand
CATCCCCCAACGGAAAGTCCCCGGACGGAATCTACGTCGATGAGGTTACTGGTGAAGTATTGAGCACCAATGCACAACTAGCGGCAGCCCTGAACAGGATCAACAGGACAAATACCATTACCAGCGATGTCAACGGCTCTCTTTCCTGGAAGATAGTTGACGGGCTTGTGTTCAACACATCCGTAGCATTGAGGTTCACCAACAATGAGAATTACCTATATACACCACGGTATATTTACACCAATTACGACACTGTCGTCAAGAACAACAAGGCGGAGAGAAGTACCGTGAATAATCTTAGTTGGAATAATTTCAACACATTGACATATTCCAAGACCATCAAAAGGCATTCATTCAGCATAATGGCTGCTGCGGAGTTTTCCAAGAGCACGGATGAAAGCCACGGTTCTGTCGCAAGGCTGTTCAATACAGACTATTATCAGTGGAACAATATGAATGCTGCCTCTTATTTTGATTCAATCAAGTCCGGCAGCAGCAGTCATAGTATGGCATCGTTCTTCGGAAGGGTTAGTTATAATTATGATTCCCGCTATCTTTTTACTGCCACATTCCGTGCGGACGGATCATCCCGTTTCGGTTCGGACAGAAAGTTCGGATTCTTCCCGTCGGCCTCTTTCGCCTGGAATGCGAAGAACGAGTCCTTCCTGAAGGATGTGCGTTGGCTTTCCTCCTTGAAATTGAGGCTGACCTACGGTGTGACCGGAAATGACAAGATTGGACAGTACAAGTCGATGACCCTTCTAAGTCCATATAAAATACTGATAGATGATGTCCCATATACCGGAATGGGTACAACCAAGATGATCGGTAATCCGAATCTGCAGTGGGAGACCACATATCAGTACAATGTCGGACTTGATCTTTCATTCTTCAAGAACAGGTTGAGCCTGACCGTGGATGCTTATCTAAAGAATACGAAAAATCTGCTCTACACGTATTCCCTCCCGATGAGCTCCGGATTTGAGACCGTTATGTCGAATATAGGATGCATAAACAACAGGGGTATTGAGATTGAGCTTACATCAAGGAACATCGTCAAGAAAAACTTCAGCTGGACGACAAATCTTGCCCTGGGACTGAACAGGAACAAGGTCGTTGACCTTGGTGGTAATGATATGGTAGTGATGTACACTCTAAGCGACGCCGTTCAGAAAGATGTAACTTTCCTGAAGGTCGGACAGCCTCTTGGCGTGTTTATGGGTTACAATGTGGATGTCTATAGAAGTTGGGATGAAGTTTATGATGATTCGTCCGTCTGGTTTGAGGATGCTTCCACATTGGAGACAAGACCGGGAATGATTCACTATGTGGATGTGGACGGCAATGGCTATATAGATGAAAATGACCGTCAGATTCTCGGGCACGCGGAGCCGAAACTGACAGGAGGTTTCACCAATACTTTTTCTTTCTGGAATTTCGACCTTACCGTCTTCTTCGTGGGAGCTTGGGGAGGCAACGTGATGAATGCGAACACACACCGGCTCCGCAAATTCCACGCGGACGGAATCAACCAGATGGCTCATTTGCTGGATGCGTATCGCCCGATCAACACTGTTTCCGGAGACCAGGGGTATGCACAAGGTAAATACCCTGTGCCGATTCCTGGAAACAACAGGGATTATACCGCCAACATAACAAATTACTGGATTGAGGATGCTTCCTATCTGAGACTGAAATCACTCTCCCTCGCATATCATTTCCAGCAGAAATACACAAAGAATAGACACAAGCTCCCGACCGCGACAATTGTCCTGACCGGCACGAATCTTCTTACCTGGACCAAATATTCAGGCTATGACCCTGAAATGAGCAGCAGCCAGGGAACGGCAAATGACCGCCTGGGCATAGACTTCAGCAGTTATCCTGCCCCAATGGGCTTCACACTTGGTGTAAACATCACTTTCTAACAATATGCGGATATGAAAAATATTAAGAAAACGATTATATTGGCCATATGTTTCTTTGCCGGGTTGACATCTTGTTCTTCTTTTCTGGAGGAACACTCTCCTGACAGGATTCCTTTGGAAATGGCAATCACAAATGAAGAGGAAGCAGCTCAGTTCTTGTATGCGGTCTATGCCAAAGTAAAGAATTCCGTGTTCGGACTGGATTATATGGCAGCCACCGATTTTATGACGGACGATATTGATTACAAGGGAGGTGCCATCCAGACATTGGCTCTCTCCCAATTGACTCACGATAATAACAATCAGAACCTCAGAAAGTTGTGGAGTAACCTGTATGCTGTTATTGGACAATGCAACATCTTGATAGACAAACTGGAAACCCAGCCTGAACTGTCCGCTGACTACGGCAAGATAATGGTGGCTGAGGCCAGAATGATGAGGGCCTGGGCGTATTTCAACCTTACTGAACTTTGGGGAGATGTACCTTTGGTTACATTGCCTGTCTATTCGATCAAGGATCATCTGTATTCTTCAAGAAGTGCAAAAAAGGATATATATTCACAGATAATCAGTGACTTGATTTATGCAAGATCAAATCTTCCGGAAAGCCGGATATCGGTGTCAAGTGTCTATGGATCACAGACGCGCTACAGTTATCCTCTTGTTCTTACAAAGGCGGCTGCAATACTGCTTCTTGGGAAGGTGTATCTTTTTGACAAGCAGTATGAAGATGTGATTTCCACCCTTTCATATTTTGCTTCACCGGGACAATATAATGAGAAATATTCCCTCATTCCATATTACAAACTTTTTGATACCCGGTATGAAAGTGATGCAGAGCGCCCGAATGAAGTTCTGTGGGAGATCGAGGCAAAGGCGGAATCCGGCTATTCCAATAGCTACAACTCTCAAGTCAGCCCTAACTCAAAGAAGGATCCTTGGGGAAAAGTGATAGATCCAGGTATGGTTACAAGGTATCAGAATGTAGTACCGACTTATGATTTGATAAAGAGCTATGATGTGTCGGATCTGCGTTACAGGCATTCCTTCAGGTTTATTCTCAATGAGGGACTGAATGTTATAGTACCGCAAATCCTGAAGAATTACGACATAACGGCGACCGACCCGGACAACGGAGGTGCAAACTTTATCCTGCTCAGAGTGGCTGATGCCTATCTTATGCTTGCAGAATCCTACAATGAATTGGGCTCCCAGGAATATGCCGCATATTTTTCCTCCAGAATCAGGGAACGTGCCGGTCTGGCACCTCTGCCGTCAGACCTCACGCAGCAGGAGATGCGTGCCGCCCTGCTTCTTGAACGCAGACACGAATTTGCCTGCGAAGGATCATACCGCCTTTTCGACCTGAGAAGGACTGGTTTGTATGGACAGGTGATGACAGAGTATTCCAGAAAGCAGACTGAATTGCTGTCCCTTGTCTCTGATGAAGCAGTTGAGGAATTTACGGATATGGTGACGGGGAATACGACACCTGCGGTGAATATTCCGTTTACACGTGTAAACAAAATGTGGCAGGACAAGTTTATGCTGCATCCTCTTCCTCGTGCGGAATTGATAGCTAATCCTAATCTTCACCCATATACTCCAAATTGGAATTAAAGTTCATCTCTAAATTTATTGAAATTATGAAATTGAAATACTACATATCCGCTGTGCTCGGTTTGTCAGCCACCATTGTTGCCTGTGAGAAGGTTCCAGACAGGCTTCCTGACGCTGACATTGTTACGGAAGGTCCGGACATCATCATTTCTGAAACCGTTGATCCATATTCCGTTGTTGATCAGTCATTGTGGACAGAACCTATTGGTGGTGACGATCTTGTCTTCGATATGGGACGTGATCCCAAAACGGAAAATCCGTACAGTGACCCGGTTTTCTCCGACCAGTCTCCAGTTCACAAGGTAAAAATCACAAGGAAATTCAGAATGATGAAACACGAGGTGACGGTAGCTCAATATGAGAAATTTGTTGAGGCTCATTCCGACCAGCTTCAGATGCCCCCGAAACCGTTCTGGGGATACGAGGACTTCAGGGGTAACTCAAGAATGGATTTCCCTGTTACAAGGATAACCTGGAAAGAGGCTGAT
>JBJEJS010000058.1:0-4047 GCA_051878235.1 Candidatus Cryptobacteroides sp. | reverse complement strand
TTGGACATAACAAAACCCCGAAAGTTTTTTGTCTAACTTTCGGGGTTCATGTCAGCTGAGGCTCGATGTGTATTACAGCAGAAAAAAGGATGTGGTATATATGCAAGTGCTTGAATATGTGCCATATAAATATATTCCTGTTACTGAACTCATCAAAACTGACACAGAAAAGGTCCGTAAACTGATAAATTAGGCTATCTTTGCAGTTTATTGGTTCAAAACACTACTGGAATGTCAAGGAAAAAACAGGATATAATTCTTGAGAATGTCAGGATTGAGGCGGTTGCGGCTGAGGGAAAGGCACTCGCAAGGATAGACGGCACGGTTCTTTTCGTGCAGTTCGCAGTGCCGGGAGACATTGTGGATGTTAAAGTCACAAAAAAGAAGAAAAATTATATGGAGGGATTCATCACAAGGATGGTGACCCCTTCAAAAGACCGTCTGGAGCCGTTCTGCAGCCATTTCGGAATCTGCGGAGGGTGCAAATGGCAGCCACTTCCCTATCAGATGCAACTGGAGGCCAAACAGCAGCAGGTCTATGACCAGCTGGTGAGAATCGGACACCTTGACATTCCTGAAATCCAACCTATAGTCCCTTCCGAAAAGACGGTATATTACAGGAACAAGTTGGAATTCACATTCTCGCAGAACAGATGGATTGAGCAGGGCGAGGACATCTCCTCCCTCTCGGAGAGTGACAGGGTCGGACTGGGATTCCATGTCGGAAGATTTTTCGACAAGGTGCTTGACATCAGGCATTGTCATCTCCAGCAGGAGCCCTCGAATGAAATCAGGCTGTTCATCAGGGATTATGCCCTGAAGCACGGTCTTGAGTTCTTCAACATCCGGGAACACAGGGGTTTCCTGAGGAATATGTTCATCAGGAACGACTTTGAGGGCAATGTAATGCTCATCATCTGTTTCTACCACGAGGACAAGGCAAGGAGGGAGGCTCTGCTGAATGCCGTTTCAGAGGCGTTTCCGCAGATAGTCTCCCTTTATTATGTCATAAACGGCAAGGCCAACGACTCTATTTCCGACCAGGAATGTGTGCTGTATAAAGGCCAGGAAGTCATCTTCGAGAAGATGGAGAACCTGCGCTTCAGGATAGGCCCTAAATCCTTCTACCAGACAAATCCCCTCCAGGCATACAACCTATATTGCGTGGCAAGGGAATTTGCCGCACTTACGGGGGACGAGGTTGTCTATGACCTCTACACAGGGACAGGCACCATCGCCCAGTTCGTCGCCTCCAAGGCATCCAAGGTCATCGGAATAGAATATGTCCCTGAGGCGATAGAGGACGCAAAGACCAATGCCCGTGACAACGGGATAGACAACTGCGAGTTCTTTGCCGGAGATATGAAGGACATACTGACCGACGGATTCGTGGAAGAGCACGGGCGTCCCGATGTCATCATTCTGGATCCTCCGCGCGCGGGAATCCACCCTGATGTGGCTAAAGTGATACTTAATGCAGAGCCGTCTAAAATAGTGTATGTCAGTTGTAATCCTGCATCACAGGCAAGGGATTTGGAGATTTTGTGCAGCAAATATGAAATCACCGCAGTCCGCCCTGTCGATATGTTCCCTCACACCCACCATGTCGAGAATGTGGTCGCTATGAGGCTTAAAAATTGATGCGTATCAATTTTATTTTATAACTTTGTTTGTTTTTAGCGAAAGAAAATGTTCATACAGATTCTAATACTTCTAGCGGGGCTCCTGCTCATACTTGCGGGAGCGAATTATCTTGTCGAGGGCTCATCAAGCGTGGCCCGCAAGTCGGGCATCAGCGAATTTGTCATCGGTCTGACGATTGTCGGCATCGGGACATCCACTCCTGAAATGGTGGTGAGTTTCATCTCCTCGTTCCAGGGCAATGCCGATATGGCAATAGGCAATGTCGTGGGGTCCAACATATTCAACACGATGCTGATTCTCGGTGTCACAGCCCTGATAATGCCGCTCAAAATCACGAAGACCACCTTGCGCAGGGACATCCCGATGAATATCATCGCGACTATGATGCTGATAATTATGGGATTGAATTACACCATCTTCGGGATAGGCAACAACACCATCAGCAGGATAGACGGAATCATCCTCCTTGCCGTGTTCGCATATTACCTTTATCTTTCATTCAAGAACGATTCGGGTAATGGCGAAGAGGAAGAAACGGACGCAAAGACATATTCGGTGGCCCTGTCCATCATTATGATTCTCGGAGGTCTTGCAGGCCTGATTGTGGGAGGAAAACTTTTTGTCAATTCCGCCTCGGAGATCGCACGCCTTTGCAAGGTTCCCGACGCGTTCATCGCAATAACGGTGATGGCAGGGGGCACTTCCCTCCCCGAACTTGCGACCTGCGTTGTGGCGGCCGCAAAGAAAAGGGGTCAGCTGGCCCTGGGAAACATCATTGGCTCGAATATTTCCAACATACTTCTGATCATTGGCGGAGCGGCTTTGGTAAGGCCTCTTCCTGTTAAGGGGATCACCCCTATTGACTTCGGCGTGATGCTGCTTTCCGCGATAATGATCCTTGCCAGCGCGTACCTGTTCAAGAAAAAGGAACTTGACAGAATTGAGGGCGCGATACTGCTCCTCTCTTGGGGCGGATATATGGCTTGGCTGATAACATCCTTGTAAACAAGTCATTATGGGAAGACTTCACGACGAACTCTGTAAGGATTACCGGGTCATTGAGGGGCTGAAGACCTGCATCAATTGCGGGACCTGCACCGCAATCTGCCCGGCGGCGGAGTTCTATCGTTATGACCCGAGGAGGATTGTGGACATCGTGCAGAGCAAGGACGAGGCTGAGATAGAGAAACTGCTCAAGAGCGATGTGATATGGTACTGCGGGGAATGTATGTCCTGTGTGACAAGGTGTCCGAGGAAGAACGGTCCGGGTCTGGTGATAATGGCATTGAGGAACCTGTCCGCAAAACTCGGATATTTTGTCTGTTCGGAAAAGGGACGGCAACTCTACCCTCTCACAAAAATGCTGACAGGCAACATCCTGAATTATGGATATTGCGTCTATCCCGCGACATTCAAATGGGAGGACCATCCTGAATCAGGTCCTGTGTGGAAATGGCACACAGAGCATCTGGAGGAGAGTTACAAAAGGCTCGGGGCGAATTACAGGGGTGACGGTCCGGGTGTCCTGAGGAAGATACCGCAGGAGTCTCTTGACGAATTGAAGGCGATATTCGATGTGACCGGAGCGACCGAAAGGATAGAGACCGTCGAAAGATGTTCAAGGGAGAAGGCACAGGAGATGGGACTGACTATGGAGGAATATTTCGACAGGACCTTCAACGAATGTTCCGACAGCCATTTCAATGACTGAATATGTAGAATCCACATATTTTTGCACGAAAACACTGATGATTTATCAAGGAAAACAGAAAATATGGTCCGAGTATCAGAAGGAAATTCCTGACGACCACTGGTTCTATGTCAGGAGTTGCATCAGGCAGAATTTCTTCCCGGCTTCCGAGAAGATGTTCCTTGAGATATGCCGTAATGTGCTCGGAAAGGACTTTTACGAGACTGAGCATCATACGACCTGCGGAGGGATAGCCTATCACTGCGACACCATCCCGCAGGAGACCGTGATGACGATTGTCGCAAGGCAGTTCGCGCTGATGACCGAGGCGGGCTACAGCAATTATGTGGCATCCTGCATCACATCATTCGGGAACTACATCGAGATTCTGGAGACCTGGAAGGAGTTTCCTGAACTTGAGACACGCATCAGGGAACTTCTCTGGAAGGCCTGCAGGAGGGAGTTCCGCAAGCCTGACTATGTGGCACACGCCAGCGATCTCATCTACAAATACCGCAACGAGATAGCCGCACGGGCGAAATACCGTCTGGTGAACAGGCACACGGGAGAGCCGCTGCGCGTTGTGGAGCACATCGGCTGCCACTATTCCAAAATGTTCCCTTCGAAAGGTGTCGGAGGGGCAGAATACCCGTATGTGCTCTGCGGTATGGTCGAGAGTTGGGGCGGCAATGTGATTGATTATCCTGAAAGGA
>JBJEJS010000057.1:0-4063 GCA_051878235.1 Candidatus Cryptobacteroides sp. | reverse complement strand
TCGGCCTGCTCGATGTTCTGGTAGTTGAACATCGTGTTGGTGCCCATCTTCAGCCATTTCGCCATCGTCTGGTCAACATTGAAACGGATTGAATAACGCTCGAAGCCTGAGCCCACAGCCGTTCCGTCCTGATTGTAATATCCTCCTGAGAAATAGTAGTTGGTCTTGTCCGTCGCCCCGGACACAGAAAGTTCATAGTTCTGGAGGAGGGCAGCCTTGTTGAACACCTCGTCAAGCCAATTCACATCCGTCTTCGAGAGAAGGTCGTAATCCTTGCCGGAAGTCAGCCCGATCTCCTTCTCATACTGGATCCTCTCCTGGGTGTTCATCAGATCCCATTTGCCGTATGCTATCTGGGAGAAGCCCAACTGCATCCTGTAGTCGATGACAGGACGGTCCATATTCCGTCCCCTCTTGGTGGTGATGACTATCACACCGTTGGCGGCCCTTGCGCCATAAATTGATGTCGAGGAGGCATCCTTGAGCACTGACATACTCTCTATGTCGGCAGGATTGATGGTGTTGAAATCCGATGCGGAGATCCCCACACCATCAAGTATATATAAAGGTGCCGTCCCTGAATTTATGGAGTTCGTTCCCCTGATGGTCATTGTGGCGGAAGCGCTCGGCTCACCCGTGTTGGACAGGACGGTCAGACCCGCCACCTGTCCTTGGAGAGCCTGGTCGAATGCCGCCGTAGGTGTGTTCTCCAGTTTCTCCGACTTGACTGTGGAGACCGAGCCCGCAACCGTGCCTTTCTTGCGGACACCGTAGGCGATGACCACAACATCATCAATCTGGAGACTTTCCGTCTTCAGGGTGACATTCAGTTCAAAAGTCTTTCCCTCCGGAACGACGAACTTCTCCTCCGCAAATCCGATTGCAGAGAACACGAGTTCGGTTCCGGCAGGCACCGTAATCTGGTAGGAGCCGTCAAAGGAAGTGACGGTAACCTGAGAAGGTCCCGCCATCACACCTGCTACTATCCATGGTTCTCCGTCATCCGCGGAAGTGACGACACCGCGTACCTCGACTGGATTCTGGGCGGACAAAACGCCTCCCCATCCAGCGGACAAAATCAATATGACTGCTAAAAGCCTAATCCTTCTTCCCATTATAATTTTTCAAAACGGCGGCAAAAATAGGCTTTTAGTTTCAATATTCCAAATTAGTTGAGACTGCAAATCAGACATTTGCAAGGCATAAAATCAGAGTGGTCAACCAATTTATTGGAATTTGAAACCTAAATCCTATTTCAACTTATAATCCTTAACATTTTTCAGCCCGAAGATTCCATAATATGATTCGACAATATCTCCTTTCAAATACACCTGCCTGCCGACATTTTCCGGTACAGAAACCAGATTGAGGGCATCACGCACGCTGCCCGAGGGCAAAGCCACCCCTATGCAGGATTGTTTTGATGTCACACCCGCCCTGGAGGCGACTGCGATGTTCGAAGAAGATTTGAAAGGAGGGGCAAACGAGATTCCCTCCGCCGAGGAGGTCAGGTCACCGCCCACGATATAGCCTGTCACCCAGACCCCGTTCAGACCCGGATTCGCCTTCGCCTCGGACACGGACAGGGCGTTCTGCGGTGAGGTCCCCCTGACGGAATCCTCTCCAATATGGCAGTCGGCGGAAGACCAGACTCTCGATGTGTCTATCTTCACGGACAGTCCCCCACTGATTCCGCCTTCAGTCCTCTCAGGCACTGTCACATTGATTGTCAACATCTCCCGGGCCTCAATCATCCTTGTCATCAGGACTGTCTCGCCTTCTGTCCCGACAAGGGAGAGGGAGATGATTCCAGGCAGGAAATAGGCTGTCCTGGTCTCCAGATAGGCATACATCAGGCTTTCGCTGCCGTCCCTGAGGAAAAGCACCCCGTCAGGGTATCCGGTCAGGAAACCAGGAGAGACATTGAGCCTGATCCCTGAATTCAGTTGCGTGCACTCCAGAGAGGCATCCACACAGCCGCCGGAGGGCACGGCCACACATTTGTCATCCCCGAAAAGCGGGCAGGAGAATCCCGGGCGGAATTCCTCTGCAGACCTTATGCTGACATAGCAGTTCCCGGCAGGGACCTCCAGGGATTCGGGGGCATAGCCATATTTCCCGGAGTAAATCACCGCCCCGTCAGCGGAAGAAACTTTCAAAATGAAATCATTTGTGTCGGGAAGTTCAGCCTCAAGCGACTTGGGAGGCTGTGAAATCCAACCCGAGAACTTCAGGCGGAGAATTCCTGTCCCCTCCGCCTTGCCGCAGGAGGAGAGGGACAGACACATCGCAACCGTAATACACAATGCAGGGAACAGCCCCCTGCCAAAAGAAAAACTCATCACACTCTTCATATCTCCATATTTTTTTTATTGTGGTCCCGAAAGCGGTCCGACAAATATATTCCTGAAGGTATGACGGCACAATAGCCTGATGTCAGGTTTTTCTTTTTTTTAATGTTTTTTCTTTTTTCTTATGTCTTTTTTGAAGATTCCTCAGCAAAGGACAGGAAAAAGGCTCCGGCTATTCCTTGACGATGCGGATTTTGGCGTAATTCAGGAGAAGGATCTTCTGGCCGAAGTTGTCGAACTCAATCACGGCCTTCATATCGGCGGGGGATTTTCCGCTGATGCTTATGATTTTCCCGAGACCGAACCTGTTGTGCTCAACCCTCTGGCCGGCACGCAGTTCCAGAATCGGTGACGGGACAAAGTCTGCGGAAGGCAATGATGAGGCGGGTCGGGACGGGCTGACGGGGCGGGTCGGGCTGAGGGGACGGGAAATTGCCTGCGGTGCTGACGGACGGGAGGATGCCGACGGGCCTGCGGAGCGGTAACGGTCTTCCTGACGGAAACGGTCTCCCTGACGGTGCTGCTCACCCGTGCGGCGGAACCCGAAAGAGGTCTCCACAGACGGAAGCCCCTCAAAATCCTTCACCTGCAAAGGATTGGATATGTACCTGCTGTCAATCTCCCTTATGAAACGGCTCGGGGAATTGTTCTCGTGCTTGCCGTTGCGCATCCTCGACGAGGCGAAAGTCAGTTGGAGGCACTTCTTCGCCCTTGTCATAGCGACATAAAACAGCCTCCTCTCCTCCTCGACATCCTGTTCCGATGCGAGAGAGCCTCCCGACGGGAAAAGGTTCTCCTCCATACCCGCCACAAAGACATACGGGAATTCCAGCCCTTTGGACGAATGGACGGTCATCAGCGATATCTTGTTGTTGACATCCTCGCCGTCATCCCCCTCGGCAGTGTCAGCCGCGCTGAGAAGGGAGACATTCTCCAGATAGTCGGCAAGGGTCACAACAGGCAGGTCAGCCGCAGTAATCTCGACACCTTCCTCCACATCCCCGTCAATCTGCATCTGCTCGAAGTCCTCGCTGTGCCTCTCCTCCACGAATGTCTTGACGCCGTTGAGAAGTTCCTCCACATTCGCAGCCTTCGCCTGCCCCTCGATGCTGGTGTCCGACTTATACATTATATATATACCTGAGTCCGCCGCCAATGACACAGCCAAAGAATGTGCGTCCTCATTCAGTACCCTTGCGGAGAATCCCGCCATCATCATCGCGAAATCCCTTATCTTCTTGACGGCGGCAGCCCTTAGGCCGTAATTCTCAAGGTCCTCACAGAAAGCCGCCTTCATAAGCGGGATATGTTTCTCCACGGCGGCGGCAATCAGCGCGTTCATCGAAGTGTCCCCTATGCCCCTTGCAGGCTTGTTCACCACCCTCTTGAATGACTCGTCATCACCGGGATTCGCGGCAAGTTTGAAATATGCCATCACATCCTTGACCTCCGCCCTTTCGAAGAACGAATTTCCTGAATATATCATATATGGCATATTTCTTCTTCTCAAAGCCTCCTCCAACGCCCTGGACTGCGAATTGGTCCTGTACAATATAGCGAAATCCTGATACTGGGCGTGGTCCGAGCGCATCTTCGCCATTATCGCTGAAGCGATCAGAAGAGCCTCCTCCTGTTCCGTATATGCCTGAATCAGACGGATCTGCTCGCCGTCCTCGCCCTCCGAGAAGCATTTTTTCTCTATCCTCGCGCTG
>JBJEJS010000056.1:0-4064 GCA_051878235.1 Candidatus Cryptobacteroides sp. | reverse complement strand
GATACGATATGTTGTACCCGATAGGCATTCAGAATTTTGAGAAACTCCGCGAAGGGGGCTATACTTATGTGGACAAGACAGCCTTGATTTACAAACTGGCTACTTCAGGGACATATTATTTTCTCAGCCGCCCGCGCAGGTTCGGCAAGAGCCTGCTCATATCCACTATGGAGGCGTATTTCTCGGGGAAGAAGGAACTGTTCAAAGGTCTGGCTATGGAGCAGCTGGAGAAGGACTGGACACGATACCCGGTATTGCATCTTGACCTCAATGGAATAGCATACAACTCAGACGACGTGTTGAATCAAGTCCTCAACGCAAAACTCTCCGACTGGGAGGCGGAATATGGAATTACGGCCACGTCAACAATTCCCGGTTTGAGATTTCAAAACATCATAGACGCTGCATACGAATCTACCGGACATAAAGTTGTCATCCTGATTGATGAATATGACAAACCGATAGTTGATAATCTTGTCAATCCAGAACTTGCTGACAACTTCAAGAAGACACTTCAGGGCTTCTACAGCGTGCTGAAGGCGAAGGACGGACAAATCAAGTTCGGCTTTTTGACGGGTGTGTCGAAGGTTGGTAAATTGAGCGTATTCAGCTCGCTAAACAATTTGACAGACATATCATTAAATGCGGACTATTCTGATATCTGCGGCATATCTGAGAAGGAGCTGGAAGAATACTTTGATGAAAGCGTGAATAACCTGTCTTCACAGAATTCGCTTACCAAGGAAGAGTGTTATGCTATGCTTAAACAAATGTACGACGGATACCATTTTGACAGGAATAAGACAGTTGGCGTATATAATCCATACAGCATCCTAAATACATTCTATTCCAAAGAGTTTGGCGACTACTGGTTTGAAACCGGCACTCCGACGCTCCTAGTCAATGTGATGAAGAAGACCTCGTTCGACGTGACTACTTTATCTGATAACGTCGTGGTGTCTGTGGATGATTTGAGCGGGATGCAGGATATCATCAATAATCCCATACCTTTATTCTATCAGACAGGTTATCTGACAATCAAGGGGTACGATAAGGAATTTAAGGAATACACCCTCGGATTTCCAAATGATGAGGTTAAAACAGGTTTTCTGAAGTTTATATACTCTTATTATGTCCCGACCAACCCGTCAGAGGGCAAAACGACGACTTCAAAAATGGCGAGAGCGCTCAGAGGCGGTGACCCTTATTCGTTTATGCGGGCATTGGAGGCATTGTTTGCAAACACAACCTATCAGATTCAAGGCGATGCTGAGAAGAATTTCCAGTACGCGATGTACATCATAATGGAACTTCTCGGCGAATATGTCCAAGCAGAACGCAGCACCAGCAACGGCAGGATTGACCTGCTGCTCCAGACCAAGGATTACATCTACATAGTCGAACTGAAAATTGACAACACCTCAGACTCTGCCCTGCAACAGATTGAGGACAAGGGCTATGCAAAACCTTTCGTGAACGATGCAAGGAAACTCTTCAAGATCGGCGTAAGTTTCTCCACTGCCAACAGACGGATTGAGGAGTGGAAAGTCGCTGAATGAATGGCATTCGGAATCTACCTGATATGTGCCCCTCAGAATTCCGCGGCGGAGTTCATCTTTGCCCGGATTTGGTCGTTGCAGAGGTTGCCGAGGCTGCCTGCGTGGGTGTGTCCGAGGTCGGAGGCCTGTAGGGGAGCGTCGGGGTCCTGCTTTGCGGGACTGTATTGGAAGCGGTCTTCGTTCACTTCGATTCCGACAGTTCTGTAGGCGTCACGGAAAGGCATTCCGTCAAGGGTCCTTCTGTTGACCTCCTCGACGGTGAACAGGTAGTCGTAGATTCCGTCTTTCAGAATGTCTGCGTTGACTTGAATGTGCCCAAGCATATAGCGGGTCATCTGCAGGCATTTGTGCATCAGTTCAAGGGCAGGGAACAGGATGTCCTTCAGCAGTTGGAAGTCCCTGTGGTAGCCGTGCGGGAGATTGCTGCACAGCAGGTTGATTTCATTTTCCGCTCCGAGGATTCTGTTGCAGTCTCCCCTGATGATTTCCCAGACATCAGGATTCTTCTTGTGGGGCATTATGCTGGAGCCTGTCGTCAGTTCGTCAGGGAATTTGACAAAGCCGAAATTCGGACACATATATAGGCAGCAGTCCGCGGCCAACTTGTTGAGGGTCAGGGCTACAGAGCCGATTGCGGAGGCGACCGCCCTCTCGCATCTTCCACGGCTCAACTGGGCTGCCACCGAATTGTAGTCCATCGAGCCGAATCCGAGCAGGTCCGTAGTCATCTGCCTGTCAAGCGGAAAGGAACTCCCGTAGCCTGCGGCTGAGCCGAGTGGATTCTGGTCACAAACGGAATATGCGCCCCTGAGCATATACATATCATCGGAGAGGGCCTCCGCGTATGCCCCGAACCACATCCCGAATGAGGACGGCATTGCCACCTGGCCGTGTGTGTAGCCGGGGAGGAGCACCTCCTTGTGTCTTTCGCTGAGTTCCTGCAGGGTGTCGAACAGTTCCAGCATCTCGTTCCTGATCTTCCGCACCTCATCTTTCAGGAACAGTTTGATGTCCACCAGCACCTGGTCATTACGGGAGCGTCCCGAATGGATTTTCTTTCCGATTTCTCCAATACGCCTTGTCAGGAGCAGTTCGACCTGGGAATGTATGTCCTCCACATCGTCCTCAAGGATGAAATTTCCGTCCCTGATTTCCTCGAGAATCCCGTCCAGAGCCTTGGTGAGAGTGTCAAGTTCCTCACTCTTGAGCAGCCCGATTGATTCAAGCATCCGTATGTGCGCCTTTGAGCCGATGACATCATATTCCGCAAGGCGCATATCCAGAATCCTGTCGTTCCCGACTGTGAAAGCCTCCACAATGTCAGTCGCCTTGGTGCCTTTATTCCATAGTGTTGAATTCTTTTCCATATTCAATGACAAATTCGATGTATTTTTCTATTCCTTTTTTTATCTCTTCGACAAACACAAATTCATTTTTTCTGTGCGATCTGGATGAGTCACCCGGTCCCATTTTGATTGCGTCGCATCCTATCCGCATCCAGTCCGATGTGGTGGGTGAGCGGAAAGTTTCTGTCCCAGTCCGGTGGCATATCCCAGTCAGGACAGCCCCCTCGGCGGTCGCGCTTGAACGGTTTGACAGATTCCTTGCCTTGAGTGTGCTTCGGCAGATTCCCTGGAGTTCTTTGAGGATCTCGGCGTTGGAGTAACTCTCGTTGGGGCGGATGTCGATGACAAAACTGCATCTGTCAGGAATGACATTGTGGGCTGTCCCTGCACATATCTGTGTGACATTCAGGCTGATGTCTCCCATTCGGGACGGTCTTGTGAATTTGTGCCCCCGGATTCTTGCGATGTCTTCCATCGCGATGTAAATCGAGTTCACTCCCTCGTTCCTTGCCGCGTGACCGCTTTCGCCGACAGCCTCGGCATCGATCACCAACAATCCTCTTTCTGACACCGCCGCTTTCATTCCTGTCGGCTCTCCAACTATTGCGTGGCTAATCCGATTAAGTCGCATATCCCATAATGAGGTCATTCCGTCTTTGCCGGATTTCTCCTCTTCGCAGGTAAGCGCGAGAGTCAGATTTGTTTTTATTTTATTATTTACAGTATATAAAAAAGTCTGTATTATCGACACGCAGGAGGCTCCGTCGTCGTTGCTCCCGAGGCCTGCGACAATCTCATCAGGATCCGTTATGATTTTTTCTGTCATATCCGAAACGACCTTCATCGCCTCGGAACTGTCCGCACCGTAAGGGTCAAAGCCATATCCTGCGGCAGGGGAGACGGTGTCGATATGTGCGCACAGCATCAGCGTCGGCTTTGTTCCGTCCACGATATGCTCAGCAACTATGTTGTTGCCGATTCTTTCAAAAGGTATGTCCTTGTCCCTCAGGTATGAGCATAACAGCGAGCAGACCGCCTCTTCTCCATAGGAAGGAGACGGCACACTGACCATCCTCCTGAGCAGCCCGGCCGCCTCGGCCGTCATTTCCTTTATCCCTTTTATTTCCACCATATTCCTTATATCCTATATTTCCTGTTT
>JBJEJS010000055.1:0-4075 GCA_051878235.1 Candidatus Cryptobacteroides sp. | reverse complement strand
CAAGGACTATGTCGTGCCGAAGAGGCGCTACAGCGGCTTCTTCCAGACCGACCTTGACATTCTTCTCAAGGAACTCGGAGTGAAGACTGTCATTATGACCGGACTCCACGCCCATATGTGCGTGCGCCACACTTCTGCCGATGCCTACTGCCTCGGTTACGATGTGATCGTGGCAAAAGAGGCCACCGATTCTTTCACACAGGAGTATTATGAGGGAGGACTTGCATATCTGAAGACCTGCTACGGTGCTGATGCCTACACTAACGCCGAGTTGATTGCTGCGTTCTAAGAAATAGACTGATTTCTTTGTAAATCGGTGGTTGGAAATAAGTAAAACATTATTGTTAATAGTTATAACAAAAATGTTTATGCGATTCCGGCCACCGATTTTCCGTTTGAGCGGTCGATGAAGGCGATGATTTCGGAAGGGGTCTTCACCAATTTCGCATATTTCCCTGAGTCAACTGTCTCGAAGCCGTCGATGCGGTCCGTGTCCACATAACCGTTGCCTGCTACCGTGTCAATTGTCAGATATCCGACCCCGAGCGATGTGATGTTCTGGAAGAAATGGGTGCCCTGGCTCGGCTCGACGCGGAATCCCGGAATCCCGCATTCCACAATCATCCGCGCCTCCGAAATGTCGCTCCACAGGACGGGTATTCCCAACCAAGGGTCAGAAGAGCCCCAGCGTCCCGGACCTATGAGAAGGTAGGACTCTCCTGCGGATTTCATCAGGGCGTTCATCCGTGCGATCTCCCTTGCCGTCTCTTCGGTGAAGGAACTGTCGAACAGGGACGGGTTTATGAACAGGATGTGCCTCATCCCCGGGATGAGCCCGTTACCGAGCGCGATTGAAGCCTCAAGAAGCGGAGTGCCGATTCTTTCACGCACCTCCTCAAATGTGGACTCCTCCTGTGCGGACAACTCGCTGATGGGCCTTACCTGAAGGAGTTTGAGCACGCATCTGCCGCCGTCTTCCTGTGGTATGGCATCGGCGGCAAACTCTATTTCCACATCGCACATCAGTTCCTTTCGGCAGATTTCCATTATGTCCCTGAGCATTTCAGGGAATGGGAAGCGCCCGTATTTCAGAATCGCGTCGAAGGTTATGATCCTTGCCCCCTCGGAATTGACTCCAGGGACAATCCTGTTGTCTCCCGCCACATAAGTTGATGCCACATTCTCCGGATGGTCATAGTCCTTCAGTGCCTCTCCCACAGGGATTTTCGCAAGGTTTATGCTGTCGTTCTTGGAGATTTTGAAGGCTCCGGGCCTAAGGTCGAGGGCATACATATCCTTTTGGGTGTCCCTCAGGGCAAGCCCCGGCTCGGACAACTGGAGAATCTTCTTGGGATAGCGCGGGGAGAAGCGCAGGACATGCCCTCCGTCAACGACAGCCTTCCCGAGTCCGAACGCCATATCGACCACGCCGTCCTCCGGCCTTTCCTTGCCCAGAGGGTAATAGTTGACCGAGCGGGCTACTCCCGAGAGCATCGGATAGTAGTAGCCGTTGTGCTCCGTTCCGCAGATGCTCTGGATCACCACCGCCATCTTCTCCTCGCTCAGGAGGTTTGCCGTCGTCTGGATGTAGGACCTGCTTCCGCTGAAGAAGACAGAGGCATAGACGCTCTTGATTGCCTTGCCGAGCATCCTGAGCATCTGCTCCGGGTTTTCGGCCAAAGGAATCATATAGGTGGAATAGACTCCTGCAAAAGGCTGGTAGTTGCTGTCTTCGAGTTTTGAACTGGATCTGACCGCAAGGGGAGAGGATACTGTCTCCACAAACACCTTCAAATCGTCCAGCAGGTCTTTCGGCAGACTGGAAGCCACGAATTCCGAGAGGATTTCCTCATCGGAGATTTCCGCGTCGATGACATACTGGAGGTCGTTCATCAGGATGAACTCGTCGAAGTAGTCCGTCGCCACCACCACAGTCCTCGGGATTGAGATCCGCACATCAGGATATTTCGTGGCGAGGTCATATTTATGCACAAGCGAGTTCAGGAACGCAAGTCCGCGTGCCTTCCCTCCGAGAGAGCCCTCCCCGATGCGGGCAAACCAGATGTATTTCTCGTAGGTCTCCCTCTCGAATTTCGCGATTATGCCGCGCCCGGAAAGCACGTGGTAGTCCCTGATCTGCTGAAGCACGAAAGCCTTGACCTCCTTGACATCCGCAAAATGGCTCTCCTTCGCCGCCTTGAACTTGTGGGCAAGGGTGAAAAGCCCCCTTGAGAAAAACCATTTGGAGAACATATTCCTTGATGCGTTGTACAGAAGGACCTCATCAGGAATCCTTATGACAATCTCCTCCAGTTCCTTCAGGTCCGATGCCCTGCCATACTCGTTTCTCGAAGCGTCACGGAAGACGAATTCCCCAAATCCGAACTCCTCCCGGATATATTCCGAAAGTTTGAGCATCAATGTCTTGGAATACTTCCTGAGGAATCCCACCCCAAGTTCTTCCGCCACCTCGGAGATGCTTTCCTGGGAGGACTGGAGAAGCACGGGCATAAGCGGGTCGTCCGCTTTTATTGTCTTCACAAGGTCGATTCCCGCATCAAGTTTCTCGCTTTCGGGAGGGTCGTTCCTGTGCAGGACGAATCCCACATCGGAAATCACTCCGAGCAGGTTGCTCTTGTACTTCTCATACATCTGAATCGCATCCTCATAGGTGGTGGCAAGGAGGATTTTCGGGCGCGAGCGCTTGCGCAGTTTCCTCTGCGCCTCGCTGAAGGTGTCCTTCAGGAACTCCGCGCTCTGTTTGAGCACAAGTTTGTAGAGTTCAGGGAGATATGTGGAATAATAGCGCACGGAGTCCTCCACAAGGAGGATTGCCTGCACGCCTGAGCCGAGGATGTCGTCATCGGCATTGGCAAGGTCCTCGAACAGTTTCACGATTGCCACAATCAGTTCCGCGTTCCCGTGCCAGCAGAAAGTGTAGCCGATTCCGTAGGTGTCCTGGAGAGAGAGCCTCCTGTATATCTCCTTCGAGAAATTCGTCAGGAGCACGAAAGGAATCGACTTCCCTGAATCCTTAAGCCTTCTTGCGAAACCGAATACATCGTTGTCGGCGGCGTTGTACATACAGATGACCATATCGATTCTCTCATCGTGCTCAAGCACCTTCTCCGCCTCCGCAGATGTCGTCGCCCAGATGAATTTCGGGGGATTGCTCAGGTTCAGGTCAATATACTCCTTATATATCTGCGATTCAATCTGACCGTCCTCTTCGAGGATGAAGGCGTCATAATTGCTGCAGATCATCAGAATCCTTCTGATCCTGTATTTGATTAGGGATTCGTAATCCGTGCTTTTCAGTTCCCTGAGGCTGATTGGCTCAACTGTGTTCATAAAACCTGTATTAAGTGTTGCGGCGGTCAGAGGCCCGTGCGGAAGCGTCTGCGGAATTCGGCGATGGTCACAGCCGTTGCTACAGCCGCATTCAGCGACTCCGAAGTGATGGAATCATCAGGGAACGGAGGAATGTGGAGCCTGTCTGAGACAAGGGATGCGAGACTGTCGGATATGCCGTTGGACTCGTTTCCGATGACTACAAGGACAGGGCAGTCCGCTCCAGTCGAAAGGTCGCATCCGTATATGTCCCTGCCGTCAAGGAATGTGCCATACACCTTTCCTCCCGCATCGAGGAACTTCCGTGCGGTGTCCCTCAGGTCGCCGTAATGCACCTTGACCCTGAATACCGCCCCCATCGTCGCCTGGACGGTCTTGGGATTGAACACATCCACCGTGTCCCCGGTCGCGAATATGTCCCTGATTCCAAACCAGTCCGCAATCCTGATGATTGTGCCGAGGTTGCCGGGGTCCCTGATTGAGTCCAGGCCTATGTAAAGCCCGTTTCCGGGAACTTCAGCACATTCCCTGACTGAGGGCATCCTCACCACCGCAAGGACAGGGGAGGGAGAGGACTGGAGGCTTATGCGCGACATCTTGTCTTCCCCTATTTCGTCTTTACGGTATATGTCAACTATGCCGAAACCGGATTTCACCGCTTCCTCGACCATTTTCTCGCCCTCGACGGTAAAAAGTCCCTCCCTGTCACGGAATTTCTTCTGCG
>JBJEJS010000054.1:0-4094 GCA_051878235.1 Candidatus Cryptobacteroides sp. | reverse complement strand
GGCATAAGGCACCACCCGAAGGAATATTCCGTTAAGCACGAGACCGACAAGGCGATAGAATTCCTGCGCAACCGTGACGGGCAGCGGAAAAAGGACGCTCCGTTCTTCCTGACCCTCGCCTACAACCCTCCACACAGCCCGTATGAAAGCCTCGACGACTGTATGGAACAGGATTATGATATATATAAGAATATGTCATACAAGGAGTTGTATGTCCGCGACAACGCGGACACAACCTTGTCCAAGGCGGATGCCGCAAGGTATTATTTCGCGAATGTCACAGGCGTTGACAGGGAGTTCGGAAGGCTTCTCGACGAGTTGAAGGCTCTCGGGCTTGACAGGAACACCATAGTGGTCTTCACTTCCGACCACGGCGAGACGATGTGCAGCCAGGGGACACTCGACCCGAAGAACTCCATATACACCGAATCGTTCAATGTGCCGTTTATAATAAGGTATCCTGGCAGGCTGCGCCCCCGTGTGGATTCAGTGCTGCTTGCCTCTGTTGACATATATCCGACCCTCCTTTCCCTCGCTGGACTGGGCGCGAAGATTCCTGAGTCTGCCGAGGGGCGCGACCTCTCTCCTGTCCTGCTGGAGAACGGCGCTCGGTGCGATGTCCCGCAGGCGGTCCTCTATCTGAGGAATGTGAACGGGGAGATTGATGCCGATGGTCTTGTGAGGGGATTCTTCCCTGTGGCAAGGGGAGTGAAGACCGACAGGTACACTATGGAGATCACCATCACAAGGGCAGGCGCCCTGTCGCGCGTTCTGATTTTTGACGACCTCAAGGACCCTTACCAGAAAAACAATCTGGACTGGCGTTCCAACCCGGAGCTGTTCAAGGATTTGTGCTCCGTCCTCGCGGCCAAACTTGAGGAGGCGGACGACATCTGGCACCGCGAGGCCCGTCTTGAGGGACTTTTCCCTAAACAATTCGGAAAGTAATGCGGGTGCCGCAGGAGTTATTATCTGAAAATTCCTAAATTTGCCGAAATTTTTTGCAATGAAAAGATTCTTGTTAACCGTCGTTTCGGCGGCCGTCTTCATAACACTCACTTCCTCCTCGTTTCGGGAAGAGGTCCCCGACAAGGTGAGGGTGAGGAAGTTGGAGCAGGCTTCAGACCTGTATGAGAGGGGAATGTACGAGAGGGCAGGCGCCATCTTCGCCTCCCTGGCCGATGACCCGCAGGCTGATGAAATGTGGACCGAGGGCTGCCGTGTCATATCCGCCGCAAGGCTGTCCCGCAAGGGATATGAGGCGATGATGGAGAATTACATCAGGAAATACCCTTATTCCGGGCTCATCCCGCAGATTCTCTACATCCACTCTGAAAACCTTTTCGATGCGGGCGACTATGCGGGCGCATCGGCCGTTCTGGAGGGCCTGTCCCCGAAGAAACTCTACCGCAGGCAGATTCCCGCCCTGCTTTTCCGCAGGGCCTACTGCGATTTCCGCAACGGGGAGACCGACAGGGCGAAAACCCGTTTCAAGGAACTGGCGGAAAGGCCTGGCACGGATTTCACGGCCCCGTCCGAATATTATCTTGCCTATATGCTCTATCAGGATTCAGAGTTCGAGCAGGCCGAGAAATGGTTTGACAAGTCATCTTCCGACCACCGTTTCAAGGAACTGGCGGAATACTACATAATTGAATGCCGCTTTATGCGGAAAGACCACGCCTATGTCGCCGACAGGGGCGCAAAACTGCTTGAGACTGTCCCTGAGGACCGCCGTCCGCAGTTGTCCCGCCTTGTATCCGAGTCTTTCCTCGTGCTTGGCAATGTGTCGTCAGCCGAAAGTTACTACAACAAGGGGGGAGCGGCAGGGAAGCCTGCCGACAGGACCGATTATTTCTATGCTGGCTCACTCAGATATGCCCTGAAGGACTGGCAGGGGGCAATCGACAATTTCTCCCTGATGTCGGACAGGAGCGACTCTCTCGGCCAGGCTGCCAACTGCCGTCTGGCGTTCAGTTACATCCGCACGGGAAACAAGGTTGCCGCGATGGATGCCTTCAAGGCCGCCTCTTCGGTGGACTTTGACCCTGAACTGACTGAGGACGCCTTTTACAATTATGCCAAACTCGCATTCGACCTGAACAGGGACATCTCCGTCTTCGAGTCCTACCTCTCCCGTTATTCCGACAGGAAAAGGGGGGACAGGATTTACGCATATATGGCAATGGGGGCTTTGGCGTCAAGGGATTATGCCGCCGCAGTCGAGGCGTATGACAAGATAGATGTCCTTGACGACGATATGAAGTCCAACTATATGAAAGCCAATTACCTGAGGGCTGAGGAACTTGTATCGGGCGGCTCGTGGAGGGACGCTGTGCCCTGCCTGAAGGCCGCCGCATACTATTCCGACCGCAGGGGTGGCTTCAACCAGCTGTCGAGGTACTGGCTCGCCGAGTCTTATTTCAGGAGCGCGAATTACGCACAGGCGCTTTCGGTCCTGATGGACCTCTACAACACCTCCGCCCTTTACGGGACTTCCGAGGCTTCGCTCATACCTTATAATATTGGATATTGCCATTTTATGAAGGGCGACTATGAGACTGCCTACAAATGGTTCTCGCAGTACACTGCCTCGGGGAGCGGGGCGTGCCGCAAGGAGGCTCTTGTGAGGATGGGCGACTGCCGTTTCCTCAAGGGAGACTACAAGGGGGCGCAGCCTTGCTACGGAAGCGCGGTTTCCGAATATCCTGACAGGAATGACATATACCCTTATTACCGGGAGGCTCTCTGCTGGGGGCTGATGTCTGACAATTCAAAGAAGGTCGATGCCCTTCTTCCTGTGCTCCAGGCGGATTCCGATGCCGACTTCTATCCTGAAGCGGTCTATGAACTGGGCCTTGCCTATTCGAAGGCAGGCGACGCGGACAAGGCGGGAGGGTGTTTCCGGATGCTGACCGAGGATGTCAGGGATTCCACTTATATGGCTCTCTCCCTGATAGAGATGGGCACGATGGCACGGAAGGCCTCCCGTCCCGATGAGGCTCTCGGATATTACAAGAGGGTGGTCGAACTGATGCCTGTCTCCGAATATGCCGAGACTTCCCTGATGGCAATCGAGTCCGTATATCAGTCGTTGAATGACCCTGAGGGCTATCTGGCGTACATAGACGGCATAGGCAAGACCGCTTCAAAGTCCGAAGGCGAGAAGGAGCAGATGATCTTCAACGCTGCGGAACAGGTCTTCCTCTCCGGAAACTGGCAGAAGGCTGCCGCTTCCCTGAAATCCTACATCGACAAATATCCCGCAGGGGCGAATGTCCCGCAGGCCCTTTTCTATCTCGGAGAGACCTTCCGCCAGACAGGGCAGACACAGAATGCCTGCGACTGCTATTCAAAGGCTGTGGGGACTGCCGAGGGGGCTGTCAGGGAGATGTCCCTTCTGAGGTATTCCGAACTTTCCGCCAAACTTCAGAGATATGACGACGCATACAGGGGATATTCGGAACTGTATGGGAGCGCCCTCATTCCACAGAACAAAAGCACTTCCGCGGCAGGGATGATGAGGTCTGCGTTCTCGGGAAGGAAATATGCCGACGCGCTCAAGGCCGTTGCCATTGTGCGCGGGGATTCTGGCACGGATAGTGCATTGAGGACCGAGGCCGCGTACATAGAGGCCAAGTCCCTGCTTGCCCTGAGCCGCAGGGATGAGGCTATGGAGGCGTTCAAGCCGCTTGCGGAATCCCCTAAGACGGAATATGGCGCTGAGGCTTCATATATCCTGATTCAGGACTGCTATGACAGGGGGGATTTCGATGCCGCCGAGGAAAAGGTCTATGCGTTCTCAGATTCGGGCACATCGAGGCAGTACTGGCTTGCCAAGGCTTTCATTGTCCTCGGGGACACCTTCGTGGAGAAGGGTGACTTTGAACAGGCAAAGGCCACATTCGAGAGCGTGAGGGACGGCTACAATCCCCAAAAGCCTGACGATGTGCAGGACAGTGTGGGGATGAGGCTCAGGAAACTCGCGGAACTGATGTCCGGGGCTGAATAGGAGGGCTGAGCCCTTGCAGAAGCGGAACTTGAGATAGGAATTGTATGGAAATGGACAGGAGAATATCATATATGGCGGCGGT
>JBJEJS010000053.1:0-4094 GCA_051878235.1 Candidatus Cryptobacteroides sp. | reverse complement strand
GTCTGTGTTCAAGGATGCAGTCGAGGGTCCTGCACACAATCTCCAGACTGTTCAGCGCCTCGGCAGATGATTCTTTCAGGTTCTTTGCGGTCTCCTTGTTGTCCACTTCCTTTTGTGAAATCTCAAGGACTATGTCTCTCGCGTGCCCGAACACTGGCAGGAAATATGCCGCCGCCTTTGTGAGCCTTTCATTCAGGTAAGAGGTGTCTCCGGATGCCGTGTTCTGGATTTTTGTCAACTGCGCCTGAAATGTGTCTCCGACCTTGCGGGCCTCGTCGAGTTCCCGGGCGCTCTGTTCGAGGGATTGGTATTGGTCCGGAAATATGTTCCGGAAACTGTCCTTGCAGACCTTCCTGACCCATCCGACATTCCTGCAGCACTCCTCAAAGGAGAAGACCTCCCTCAGGATGTCGAACCAGTAGGCCGTGCTGTCGTCAATGAGCGACTTCCGCACAGTCCCGATGGACGGAATCTCCGCATTGAAATGGGCCACATCCCAGTCCGTATATATTGTGGATGCGCGCACAGGCGTCTCCAGGGAGATGCCCTCAAGGGAACGGCAGCGGGACAGGGCGACATAGACCTGCCCGAAGGCAAAGGCGGCGCCTGCATTGATGATGACACGCCCGAAAGTGAGTCCCTGGCTTTTGTGGATGGTTATCGCCCAGGCAATCCTGAGGGGCAGTTGCCTGAATGTGCCCACATTGTCCTGCCGGATTTCTCCTGACTCCTTGTCGAGGGTGTACTGCGTGTTGCACCACTCCGACGCCTCTACTGTGATAATCCTCCCCTCGGAATCCCTCACGCTGACAATCCCCCGGTTGTCAATGTCCTCGACCTTCCCTATCTTTCCGTTGTAATATTCCCCTGCGGGATCGTTCCTTGCGAACATCACCTGGGCTCCCTTCTTCAGGGTCAGCATCTTCCCCACAGGATAGAGGCTTTCAGGGAAATCCCCTTCAATTTCCGCTTCGAAGAGGTGTTCCTCTCCTTCCAGCGCGTTGAGTTTACGATTGTTGATCTCATCCGCCTGGGCGTTGTGGGTGGTCAGCCTGATGGTGTCCCCGTCGGAATCCCCGTCAAATGCCCCGACCCTTGAGTTGAGAGCCTTCAGGATTTCAGGAGTGGCCCTGTTGTCACGGACTGCGTTGAGGATTTCCAGGAACGACGCATCTTTCTGCCTGTGGACCTTGGTCAGTTCGATAGTGATGTAGGGCACTTTGGCAAGAGCCTTTGAACTGAAGAAATACGGTGTGGGATAGACCTGTGAGATGTACTGCCTCTCATTCTCCCTTACGACCGGTGAGAGTTGCTGCGCGTCCCCGATCATCAGCAGTTGAACACCTCCGAAAGGCTTGTCGTTGCGGCGGTACCTCCTGAGCGTCATATCCACGGCGTCAAGCAGGTCCGCCCTCACCATCGAAATCTCGTCGATGATAAGAAGGTCGAGTGTCCTGATGATTCTGATTCTGTCCTTGCGCAGCCCACGGTAATGCTCAGGCATCTGGTATTCTGTCACAAGTTCCTTCACGTCAGGAAGATATGGACAAAGAGGGAGCAGGAAAAAGGAGTGGATTGTGGAGCCTCCCGCGTTGATTGCGGCGACTCCTGTGGGTGCGAGGACCACAAACCGTTTGGATGTTGTGGCGGTTATGTGCTTCAGGAAGGTGGTCTTTCCTGTCCCAGCCTTGCCTGTCAGGAAAACCGATCTGCCGGTCTCGTTGACATATCTTTCCGCTGTCTCAAAAACTGAATCTATTTCCATCATATCCGAATATGTTCCCGTCAACCGCAACTTTCAAAGTTAGCAAATAAATATTAGATTTGCAGGAAATTTGATAAAAATGAATTGTATTCTCACTCTTCTGGTTGCGGCAACGGCCGCTCTGCCGTATCATCGGGACCTTTCTGTCCTCAGCGTCGGGAAACTGCCTCCGAGGACAACCTTTATGACATACGGAGATTTGCAGCAGGCATCCTCCTTCGATTACGGGAACAGTCCGTATTACCTCCTTCTCAATGGCGAGTGGGACTTCAAGTATGTGGAAGGCGATTTCACCAAGGAAGGAAAAATCACCGTCCCGGGGAACTGGGAGGTGCAGGGATATGGCACTGCAATCTATGTGAACCAGCCATACGAGTTCCTTGGCGGCCATCCAGTGCCTCCGGCACTTCCGGAAATAATTCCATACGGAGTCTATTCAAGGACGGTCACTGTGCCTGACGGATGGGACGGCAGGGATGTCTATCTGCATCTGGCCGGAGCCAAGTCTGGAGTCTATGTATATCTGAACGGCAAGGAAGTGGGTTACAATGAGGATTCGAAAGACCCGGCTGAATATCTCCTTAACCCTTATCTCAAGGAAGGGGAAAACGAACTTGTCCTGAAAATCTTCCGCTGGAGCGTGTCTTCCTATCTCGAGTGTCAGGATTTCTGGCGCATCAGCGGCATTGAGCGCGATGTGTTCCTCTGGTCCCAGCCAAAACTGAAAGTCAGGGACTTCTCTGTGGTCTCCACCCTTGATGAAACCTACAGGGACGGTCTGTTCAGCCTCAGTGCGGAGGTGTCGAACAGTTCAGACAGGAATAGTGAATATACCGTTTCATATACCATAAATGACAGGAACGGCAATGCCGTAGGCAACGCTTCCTGCAGCGGTACGCTCGAGGCAGGTGAGTCCGCTGTCGTGCGGATGGAATCCCTGGTGAAGGATGTGAGGAAATGGACAGCCGAGACACCTGAACTGTATGACCTTTTCATCACCCTCAGCAGGGACGGCAAAGTGTCCGAGGTGATTCCTTTCAAGGTCGGTTTCCGCAAGTTTGAACTCAAAGGCAATCTCTTCCTTGTAAACGGGCAGAGCGTCAAGTTCAAGGGTGTCAACCTGCACGAACACAACGAGCGCACCGGGCACTATGTCACAGATGAAATCCGCAGGCTTGATCTTGAACTGATGAAGGCTGCCAACATCAACGCAGTCCGCACCTGCCACTATCCGCAGGACAGGCATTTCTATGAAATGTGTGACGAGATTGGGATATATGTTTACGACGAGGCCAACATCGAGTCTCACGGAAGGGGCTACAGCCTCTCCAGAAACGGCACGCTTGGCAATAACCCTAATTGGCTCGACGCGCATATGGAGCGCACACGGAATATGTATTACCGCAACCGCAACTATCCTTGCGTCACATTCTGGTCTCTCGGGAACGAGGCGGGAAACGGCTATAATTTCTACAACACATATCTCTTCCTCAAAGGGGAGGAGAAAAATCTGATGGACCGTCCTGTGAATTACGAGAGGGCTCTCTGGGAGTGGAACACCGATATGTATGTCCCTCAGTATCCTGGGGCATCGTGGTTCCGTTCGATAGGGGAGAAGGGGGCTGACCGCCCTGTCATCCCGTCAGAATACTCCCACGCGATGGGCAATTCCAACGGAAACCTCATCGGGCAGTGGGAAGCGATTTATGCCTATCCTCATCTGCAGGGAGGTTTCATCTGGGACTGGGTTGACCAGGGAATACTCTGCGTGAATGCCGAAGGCCGTCCTTACTGGGCATACGGAGGAGATTTCGGAGAGAATCAGCCTTCAGACGCCAATTTCTGCTGCAACGGAATAGTAAATCCTGACAGGAATCCCCATCCGGCAATGGCAGAGGTGAAATATGCCTATCAGAATTTCGGTTTCGAGCATCTCGGGGACGGCAGGGTACGGGTCACCAACAGATTCTATTTCACCAATTCTGGTGAATATACCGTAAAAGCAGTCCTGCTCCGTAACGGAAAGCCGTCAGGAACAAAGACTTACACTCTTGACCTCGCTCCTCAGACATCTGATGTGATAGAGACATTCAAACCGGAAGGGACAGATGCGGAGTATCTTGTGAGACTCTCTGTATTGGACAAGACGGCTTCAGAAGTGGCTTCTGGCCAGTTCGCCCTCTCTGGTGAATATTCCCTGCCGGCATACAGGACAAAAGGCCCGTCCCTGACGCTCGATGAGACTGACACCCAGTTGAATGTCTCATCTCCGGCCGTCTCTTTCGTCATTTTGAAGGCTGACGGTACGGTGAAGTCCTACAGGGTCAGG
>JBJEJS010000052.1:0-4124 GCA_051878235.1 Candidatus Cryptobacteroides sp. | reverse complement strand
ATCTCATCCACACTGTTCTTCTCGAAGGTGCGGTTTCCTGTGACTATTCCCGCGCATTGGATAAGGATATCGACATAGCCCAAGTCTTTCTTCACCTGTGCATATGCCGTTTCCACCGCCCCGCTGTCAGAGACATCCACCCTGTAGCCTGCGACTTTTCCGAAACGGGAAAGATCCTTGACACTCGCGTCAATGTTTGCCTGGTTGATGTCCCAGATGACCAGACTGCGTGCCCCCTTCTTCAATGCCAGTTCACCCATTATGCGTCCAATTCCCGACGCTCCTCCGGTGATGAGCACATTCTGATTCCTGATGATCATTTTGTGTTTAGGTTTAGTAAGTATTTCATCTCTTGATAACAGGTTGCAAAACTACATCTAAAATATTTAGTTATATTTGCCAATATTTAGCAGTTTTTGGAATAATATGGAAATAAAGCAGGAAACACGCACCAGAGGGGAGGCTTTCAAACGGATTCTGCGCAGGATCGTGCAGCCGGACAGGCATATCGACGAGGAACTTTACCTCTTTGACGACTATTCCCTGAACGCCCTTCTGAAGAAGCCGTTCAAGACCAGTTATTCGATAGGAATCGAAGTTCTCGAAGGGTCAGGAGAGGCTATGGTGAATATGGTGAACTACCATTTTGAGGCACCCTGTCTCGTGGTCCTGCTTTCAGGGCAGGTGATACGCTACAAGGCGACGGAGGGAATACGCACCAGGTCGAGGGTGATGGTGATGTCGGACAGGTTTATGAACAATTTATATGATATGTCGTTACGGATCAATGACATATATACCACCCTGATGATAAACCCCATCATTTCGCTCGACCGCAAAGGGATGGCAGACATTGATTTATATGTCCGTTCCCTCATATCCCTTACCTCCAATACGGACAATCCGCTGCGTTTCACCGCCTCGAAGTTCCTGACGCTCTCGCTCTTCTACGGGACATTGACAGGTGTGTATTCCCATCAGGACTACAGCCACGCGGGACGGGCGGCAGGCATCTGCTCGGAGTTTATGAAACTGCTTCAGGAGCATTTCAGGGAGGAGCACACGGTCGGGGAATATGCCTCAAGGCTCTGCATAACGGAGCGCTACCTTTCGATGTGCGTGAGGCAGGTCACAGGCAGGACCGCAGGATACTGGATCGGGGCCTTCCTTTTCGCCGAGGCCAAGAATCTGCTCTGCACGACGGACCTGACGATTGCCCGCCTGAGCGACAGCCTCAATTTCCCGTCCCAGTCGTCTTTCGGGAAGTTCTTCAGGAAACAGTCGGGGATGTCCCCCCTGGCCTACCGTCAGGCTAATTCCTGACACAATTCCATCATTTTACAGTCCCCGGCACCTGGGTTGTCCGCATTCTAAAGATATGTGAACATCTCATCGGGAGTCGCTGCCGGATTGCGGATCTCCACTAATCCTGCACTCCAACTGGGTTGCCCGTGAAATTCATTCAGCACCGTTGGCGGCTGCAGGGTGTTGTCTATGACTGATTTGGAGGATGATATAAGGGAAGGGCAAGCCGAGAGATAAGAGTTGACTTTCATGTTATTTGTCAGACTTTCTGCGGTTATGCTCTAAACACAGCATCTGGCAATTATCAACAACTGTTTTTCCGCCTTCTGCCCATGGGGAAATATGGTCTGCTTCCATCTCTGAGATATCCCATTGGGTCTTCTCCCGACGCTCTTTCACGCAGTGAGGACAAATACCACCTTGTCGTTCATACACTTCGCGCTTCACAGCATCATCAAAGGCACGTAAATTTAAGAATTTCTCCTTACCAGTCAGGACATATTGGTAAATGCCTGATTTCTTCTGTACTTCAGTATCTTGCATCAGTAATGTCACCTTGGCTTCCAATGCATTCGTATCCAATGGTTTCTTGCCGAACTCATTGTAGAGTTCTCCCCAAGGCAAACCTCTCATTTCCTTGCGATATGTCGGGAAGATGGTTTTAACCCAATTGATGACACTGGTGTAATATAGCCATAGTTCGTTGCAATTGGAGTCTTGCTGATGGTCTGCCATATACTGCTCGATACTGCCGGGCGATATCCATTTCAAGACCAACTCCAATAGCCCTTGACGGTTCACCTCCACACGGACATATTTTTCTCCCAAGGCATAGCCCGCACAGTTCATCTTGGAGAAATGTCGTTTAGCATCTGTCAGCCATGCGCCAGTGTAAACAGCATTGCGGAGTTCCTGGTCTGACAATTTTTCTCCGGCGATGTTCACAATCTTAAACCAATTCAACTTTTCTGAATCTGTTCCTTCACAGAAATAGACCATCAGTTTGTAATCCAAGATTTTTGCCTGTTGGTCATCAGTCAATGTGTGAAAATATTTCTCACCGATGGAGAAATCATTGTTGATGTACTGGCAAATGGAAATGGTGCGCTGCTGACCATCCAATACCTCAAAATTTCCATTACCTTTTTTCACCCAATACATAATGTTGAGAGGAAAACCATGACTGATAGTGTTGATGACCTCATCGCGCTGCTTTCCTGTATAGACAAATTCACGCTGATATTTTGGTCTGACATCCAAACGTCCGCCATAGGCTACAACGCCCTCTTCCTGATTATCCTGATAGCCATTGAAAAGATCCCGGATGATAATTTCGTGAAGTTCAATTTTCATAGTCCATTTATTTCTTTATGATGAAAATTCTAGAATACGCTGACTGGACTATATGTCCTTCTTTATTGATGAAATAATTGTGTTTCCCGTCATTTCGCTCAAGATTGGCATTCTCGTTCGTCTTGTTCCCTGATGAACCCGTTCTGGAGCCATCTTGTTTGACTTCCCAATAATCATTGTATTTCTTTGTGTCAGGAACACGGTCATGACATCCCCTCTGCGATGCACCAAGAATCTCAAACTGTTTTGGATTATATACACCTAAGAAGGTATCAGGCACTCCCATTATACCATCATAATCGACTGGTATTTCAGCGACTTTCCCTACTTCAATCGCATCGTAATTATCATACCTGGGGAAATCTATTGGATTGTAGGTTTTGTAAAGGATTAGTTCGTCATGTCTTTTCTGATGATCCAGGTTGGTAAACCAGCAGATGGCAGGAACTTTTATGTAATTATCCTCCGGATTATAACCTTTCGAAAGCACGAACTTCCTGTTTGCTTCCTCTACATTCTCATATGGAGCCTTATAAACCATCGACATATTAAAACCATATCCCATCCAAACCAGTCCTCTCATAATCAGAGGAAAAATATCCACCTTATGTAGAGCGCTCATTCTGCCAAGAATGAGAAACTTCTTATCATATTGAACCAATTGGTTAATGTACTCGCCAAAAAGACTGAAGGGTGGATTTGTGCAGACAATATCAGCCTGCTTCAAGAGTTCGATGCATTCTTCGCTTCTGAAATCCCCATCTCCTTGGAGTGGCAGAACTTCCATTTCAGACTGGTCAAGGACCTTGTTCCCATTCTTATCTCCATCGTAAATGATATAGACAGCCTTCTCACTATCATGTTTGGAAAATAAATCCGGCTCTTGATTTTTATAACATGTGCAGATTAAGCGTTTCAATCCCAATATTTCAAAATTGAGAGCAAAATACTTGAAGAAATTGCTGACCCGAGGGTCATCGCAATTACACAAGACTGTTTTGCCTTGGAAATGGGGACGGTAGTGCTTGAGTTCGTTCTCAATGTCTGAAAGTTGCGTGTAGAATTCATCATTCTTAGCCGCTTTTGCCCTGTGAAGGTTCCTGTTTGTGTTGACCATAAACTGCGCTTTGTAACATTTGCGACTTATCCGGGAGAAATGGAATGGCCAAGTACAAAAAAAGTGGACGGTCATCGTCCACATTCCTGGTACTTGGCGGAACCAATCCTAAGGACAAGTCACGTCCACGCAAAGCGCAGACGTTCACTGACTTATCCGGATTAGGAAATCTTAAACCGCCAAGTTTTAGAATGTTCCGAATAAATAGCAAACGCTATGTTAATATGTCTTCAATGCTCTTATTGAGATTGTAATGGCAAATCTACTAATTTTTGCTGATATTAAAAACTAATACTTGTTGTACGAACCCCTGCCGGGGAGCGTCAGCTAGAGCTGCCGATTGTTTGAT
>JBJEJS010000051.1:0-4145 GCA_051878235.1 Candidatus Cryptobacteroides sp. | reverse complement strand
ATTGAACAGGCCATAAAGTTCGACGCCAATGCCGTTGTGATCAACAACAGAGCGAAATACAGCGAGGTCGCTGACGCGCTTGCCCCTCACGGAATCAAGACATTCTGCGGGATGGACTCCCTCTGTGAACTTGTGGCGGGGGACAACATCGACATTGTCGTGACGGCTATGGTGGGCTTCAGCGGGCTCAGGCCGACAATGGCTGCAATCGGGGCGGGAAAGGCGATAGCCCTTGCCAACAAGGAGACCCTCGTGGCCGCAGGTGACATCGTGATGAAGGCGGCAAGGAAAAACCGTGTGCCGATTCTTCCTGTGGATTCCGAACATTCCGCCATTTTCCAATGCCTCCAGGGGGCGGGGGACAATGCCGTCGAGAGGATTCACCTCACTGCATCGGGAGGACCGTTCAGGGAGTGGAGCAGGGAGGACATCGCTGCCGCGCCCGCATCGGCGGCCCTGAAGCATCCCAAATGGAATATGGGCAGCAAAATCAGCATTGACTCCGCCACGATGATGAACAAGGGGCTTGAGATTATTGAGGCAAGATGGCTTTTCGGGGTCGGTGCGGACAGAATCAATGTGGTGGTGCATCCGCAGTCCATCATACATTCTATGGTGGAATTTGCCGACGGGGCGGTCCTTGCCCAGATGGGGCATCCGGATATGCGCGAGCCGATACAATATGCCATCGGCTATCCGTCACGGCTTCCTCTGGACAACCGGCGGATAGACTTTGCATCCCTCGGAAGCCTGACTTTCTTCGAGCCTGACCGGGAGAAGTTCCCTGCGCTGCGTCTTGCTGTGGAGGCCCTCGGAAGGGGCGGGAATATGCCCTGCATAATGAATGCTGCGAATGAGGCCGCTGTGGCGGCTTATCTGAGGGATGAAATCGGATTCTATGACATCACCGACATAGTGGCTGAATGTATGGATGGCACGGATTATGTCAAAGAGCCCGACCTTGACACGATATTCGAAACCGACAAGGCGGCTCACAGGCGCGCGGAAGGACTTGCCGCACGCCTCGCAACTAAAAAAATGGTCAAATGATTGTTCTGATAAAGATTCTTCAGGTCATACTTGCGCTTTCCATACTGATTCTGGTCCACGAACTCGGGCATTTCATCTTTGCCAAGGCATTCAGGATCAGGGTTGACAAATTCTTCCTGTTCTTTGATGCGGGAGGGGTCAAACTGTTCAGCACCAAGAGCGGATGGTTTGTGAGACTGTTCCCTAAGGCCGCCTCCTGGGAGACCGAGTACGGAATCGGCTGGCTCCCCCTCGGAGGCTACTGCAAGATTGCGGGGATGGTCGATGAGTCGATGGACACCGAATCCCTGAGGCAGGAGCCCCAGGATTGGGAGTTCCGCAGCCATCCTGCGTGGCAGAGGCTTCTGGTGATGAGCGGGGGAGTGCTTTTCAACTTCATCCTCGCGATTGTCCTCTACATCTCAATCCTTGCCATCTGGGGGGAGGGCTATCTCAGCAACAGGGACAGCAGGATATATGTCAATGAACTCTCCTACGATATGGGATTCCGCAACGGCGACCGCATACTTCTCCTGGACGACTATGAGCCCGAGAACTTCGGGATGATACAGGCGGACATCGCCAGGCGGGATGTGAGGAAGGTGACGGTCCTCAGGGACGGAGACACCCTTGACATCTACATCGACCACAGCCGCATAGGCGACATACTCAATTCTCCGGGGATGTTCTCCCTCGCGGTCCCTTTCATAATAGACTCGATTCCTCCCGTCTCAGTCAACTACGGCTCGGACCTTCTCAGGGGCGACAGGGTCATAGCCCTTGAAGGCAATCCTGTGGAGTTCGTCCAGGATTCGCGCAGAATCCTTCCTGAATTTGCGGGACAGACGGTCGAGGCCCTGGTCAGGCGCGATGCGGACACCCTCGGGATGACCCTGAAGGTTGACACCCTCGGCAGGCTCGGAGTGTTCACCGCCCCTCCTGCCGTCACCACAAGGGATTATTCTGTCGCGGAGGCGATACCCGCAGGATTCAAACTGACATTCACCACGATAGGAGGCTATGTGCAGGATTTGCGGCTGGTCTTCACCCCGAGCACCGAGGCGTACAAGTCGGTGGGCAGTTTCATCACGATGGGCCAGATCTTCCCTTCAAAATGGGACTGGTTCTCGTTCACCAACATCCTCGCCCTTCTGTCGATAATGCTCGGAGTGATGAATCTTCTTCCGATACCCGCCCTCGACGGGGGACATATAGTCTTTTTGATTTACGAAATATGCACAAGGCGCAAGCCGGGCGAGAAATTCCTCGTCGTCGCCCAGATAATCGGGATGTTCCTGCTTTTTGCGCTTATGCTGCTTGCCTTCGGCAATGATATCGCCAGACTGTTTCATTAACCAATATGTATAATATGAAAAAAATATTTGTTGTCGCTGCTGCCGCCATCACGGTGCTTCTTACCGTCACAGGGTGCGGCTCATCCCGCAAGAAAGCCCTGCTCCCGACCATCAGCGGGAAGGCGGGGGAAGTGATTGTCGTGCTCGGCAAAGGCGAATGGGAAGGGACTGTGGGCATCGAACTGAGGGAACTCCTGGCGGGGGACTGCCCGTTCCTCCCGCAGAAGGAGCCGCTTTACACCCTTGTGAACATAACTCCGTCCACATTCACCAATATTTTCCAGATACACAGGAACATCCTCATAGTTAACCTGAGCAATGAGGTGACCGAGCCGGGGGTGGTGGTCCGCAATGATGTCTGGGCCCAGCCTCAATGCGTGATTGCCGTCAATGCCATTGATGCCGACAGCGCGGCGGAACTCATCAGGGAGAACGGCGGGACGATCCTCCACACACTTGAGCAGGCCGAGAGGGACAGGATAATCGAGAATGCCAAGAAATACGAGGAAAGGTCGCTTGCCCCTGTGGTGACTGCCCTTGTGGGCGGCTCCCCGCATTTCCCGACAGGGTATGTGCTGAAGAAACGCACCCAGGACTTCATCTGGATAGCCTACCAGACGACCTACACCAACCAGGGCATTTTCGTCTATAAATGTCCTGTCACGGGGCAGGATGACCTGAGCGTGGAGAACATCGTCGCCAGAAGGAACGAGGTGATGAAGGAGAATGTTCCGGGAATGTTCGAGAACACCTATATGACAACCAGCGACATAACTATGCCCGGAATTGAGTATCTCCGTTATAAGGGGCGTGATTTCGCCGAGGTCAGGGGATATTGGGAAGTCCACAATGACTTTATGGGAGGACCTTTCGTCTCCCACTCATTCTACAGTCCTGACGGTAAGGACATAATCACTATTGAAGGATTCGTGTATGCGCCGAAATATGACAAGAGGCATTATCTTAGGCAGGTCGAGGCCATACTCTATTCCTTCGAGTGGAAGGACTCGGGCAAGGAGTGAGAATGTGTCCCGAAAAGATGTCCTTAAAAGAGAAAAAATATTTTGTCAATATAAAAATATTGCATACCTTTGCACTCCCTTTGAGTTATTGAGGGGGTACAAGGTAATCTTGGTGGGTTCGTATAACGGTTAGTACTCAAGATTTTCATTCTTGCAATAGGGGTTCGATTCCCCTACCCACTACTGAAAATATAAAAATAAAAACAATGGCAAACCACGCATCAGCAGAAAAGCGCAATCGCCAGAGCGAGAGGCGCAGATTGCATAACAGGTATTATGCGAAAACTACAAGGAACGCCATCAGGGCGTTGAGGAACACATCAGACAAGGCGGCTGCCGAGGCAAATGCCCCTAAGGTGTATGCAATGATTGACAAACTCGCCAAAATCGGTGTGATCCACAAGAACAAGGCTGCGAACCTCAAGAGCGGAATCGCAGTTTACATAAACAAACTTTCATAAGGAAGTTTCCCCTTGAAAGGGTTTCTATAGCCAATTGGAGTTGTCGTCAAGACAACTCCTTTTCATAGGGGGAGCAGAGAATTTTGGCGGGAACGAGGAAGACGACGAGTATATTCCGCAGCAACTGACCGACTCCCGTCGGCTGCGCGCGACGAAAAGTCCGCTGGACTATTTCGTTTTACGCTTGCGAGGTTGTGAGGAAATAGACGAGGAGGATGACGAAGTTATTTTCAAGCCAAATTTAATTTTCGCAGAGAATTTTGGCGAGAACGAGGAAG
>JBJEJS010000050.1:0-4148 GCA_051878235.1 Candidatus Cryptobacteroides sp. | reverse complement strand
CAAAGGTAGCCCGGCTCTCGCCAGGCTACAATATGCATTTCTTCGGATGCTTACGAGCATTTTGAGGGTAGCATTTGCGCGAAGTCGAGAAATCTTTATTAGGGTTTTCACCAATAAGATTTCTCGGCTTCGCTTGAAATTACAGGTATGTGATATTCTAATGATGGGGGTGTGAGGCCCGGAATGACAGAGGGGACAATCCTGTGTGCCTCTTGAAGAACTTCGACAGGACCGCCTGGTCAGAGAAGTTCAGTTCGTCCGCAATCTCCATCACGGTCTTGTCCGTGTCCTGCAGCATCTTGCATATTTCGATGACAAGCGCCCCCGAAATCAGGTCCGAGGCGGTGCGCCTGGAGAACATTTTCGCTATGCGGCGGAGGTACTGGGGCGTTATGCAGAGCCTCCCCGCATAGGACGCGACTTTCCTGTCCTGCCTCACATATTCAGGAATCATCAGCATAAACCTCTTGAATATCATACTCTTGCGGTCATTCGTCACCCTGCCTTCCCCTCCTTTCCTGATGAATGTGTCCGCAAGAATCATCATCAGTATGTTCACACGGCATTTGGCTATCTCCCTACAGAACATCCCGTTCTCCGAACTGAGGGTGCTTCTGATTTCTTCCAGCCCTTCCGAAATTTTCCTGAAGACATCCCCGTCGGGACGGATGACAGGATTTTTCCTCAGTCTCAGAAGATAGGAGACAGGAAAGGGAGGGTTGTTCCTGAACACCTCCGTTATGAACTGGTCCGAGAACATCATCAGGTGTCCCCCGATGTCGTCCGACACGCTTGTCACGGTTGCTGCCCCGTCGTCTCCGAGGACATCGGCAATGTCTCCCGGCCCCAGCCTCCAGAAATGTCCTTTCAGCCGTATGTGAAGTTCTCCGGAAGTCACCGCCATCAGGGAATGTCCTGACAGCACGGCTGAGGGGAACACGGGAGAACCGTGCCCGGAAAGGTCATAAACGGCAATTTCCAAGTCTTCTTTCATCCTTTTGTCCATATTGTTTCCATTATGACAAAAAGCATACCTTTTCAGTCGGGTGGTATCCGCGCGGATTTGCAGATTTTTGCAGTTCGTAAAAAATAAGGAAATATGACAAGAATGACGGACTTGACAAAGACGGGGGCATTGTGCGTGTGCATTCTCGCATTGTGCTCCTGCAGGACAGGCGGGGGAAGACATCCCGAGGTTTCAGGTGAACCATACAGGACAATGGTCGTGACGGCCACCGACCTCAGCCTGTCAAGAAGTTATGCAGCCACCATCCGGGGACTCCAGACTGTGGAAATCCGGCCCCGTGTCTCAGGAGCGGTCAGCGAAATCAGGATGGACGAGGGACAAAGACTGAAGAAAGGGCAGACTATAATGATAATCGACCAGGTCCCCTACATCGCCGCTCTTGAGGTTGCTGCTGCAAATGTGGCAAGTGCGCAGGCTGCCCTCGCCACACAGGAAATAGTCACGGAAAGCAAAAGGGCACTCTACAGGAGGAATGTAATTTCCGAGTTTGACCTGGGGACTGCCGAGAACGCCCTCCTTGAGGCACAGGCGAAACTCGCACAGGCAAAGGCCTCCGAGACCGACGCCCGGAACAATTTGTCCTACACGGAGGTGAAAAGCCCCGTTGACGGCTCGTCGGGGATGCTTCCCTACAGGGTCGGCTCGTTGGTGGGTCCTGATATCGCCACTCCTCTGGTGACGGTTTCCGACGACAGCAAGGTCAGGGCTTATTTCTCTGTGACTGTGGAGAGGCTTCAGGAACTCCTCTCCTCCTACGGCTCAAAGGACAAGGCTTTGGAGCAGATGCCTCCGGTGCGCCTGAGGATGTCCGGCGGAGAGATGTACCCTCTTGAGGGCAGGATTGATGCCATCAGCGGGACTGTGGACGGAAGCACGGGCGCTGTCTCTGTCAGGGCCACATTCGACAATCCGGACGGGATTCTCCTGGACGGCGGCGTGTGCGATGTCCTTATCCCTTATCAGATGAAGGACGCGATTGTCATCCCTAAGGAGGCCACATTTGAAATCCAGGACAGGATTTTCGTTTACAAGGTGGTTGACGGGGTGACCCAGTCCTCCGAGATAACGGTAATGGGAATCAGTTCGGCAAAGGAATACGCGGTCACATCCGGCCTTTCCGAAGGCGAAGTCATTGTCGCTCAGGGCGCAGGTCTGGCACGCCCTGGAGTCAGGGTGTCGGAGGCGGACGGAAAAGGGGAGGAGAAATGACACTCAAGACATTCATAGACAGGCCTGTGCTCGCCTGCGTCATATCCGTGCTTATTCTCGCCTTGGGAATAATCGCCCTTGTGAACCTTCCTGTGGAGCAGTATCCGGACATCGCTCCTCCGACAATCTCCGTTTCCGCTTCCTACACCGGAGCAAACGCCGAGACGGTCCAGAAAAGTGTCATAGCCCCTTTGGAGGAAGCCATAAACGGAGTGGAGAATATGACATATATGACTTCCACCGCCTCCAACACCGGCGGAGCCTCAATCACCGTATATTTCAAACAGGGGTCAGACCCTGATATGGCAACGGTCAATGTGAAGAACAGGGTTTCCGAAGCGGAGGGGCTCCTGCCCGCCGAGGTCACTAAAAGCGGTGTGACTGTGGAGAAAAGGCAGAGCAGTATGCTGAAGATTCTGGCACTCTACAGCCCGGAGGACAAATATGACCAGAACTTCATCAACAATTATTTCAAGATAAACATCGAGCCGAGAATCTCCAGGATAACGGGAGTGGGCAATGTGAATGTGATGGGGGCGGACTATGCGATGAGAATCTGGCTCAATCCGGGAAAGATGGCACGCTACGGGCTTGTCCCTTCCGACATAACTGCGGTGCTGGATGACCAGAACATAGAATCCCCGACGGGCACGCTCGGTGAGGACTCCGACAACACTTTCCAGTACACCCTCAAATACAGGGGCAGGATGGAGACCGAGGAGGAATTCGGGGACATCGTGGTCCGTTCGTCGGAGGACGGGGAGGTGCTCAGGCTCAAGGATGTGGCCGACATTGAGTTAGGCTCCCAGGTCTATGGCTATGACAGCCGCATCGGGGGACATCCTGGGGCGACGGCGATGATATCCCAGACGGCTGGGTCCAACGCCAATGAGATCATCAATGAAATCGACAAGATGTGCTCCGAGATAAGGGACGGCCTTCCGGACGGACTGGTCCTTGCCGACCTGATGAGCACCAAGGATTTCCTCGACGCCTCCTTCAAGGAGGTCATCAAGACATTGCTTGAGGCGCTTGTCCTCGTGATTCTGGTGGTCTATGTCTTCCTACAGAGTTTCCGCTCGACCATCATCCCGTCCGTCGCAATCATAGTCTCCCTTATCGGGACATTCGCGTTTATGTATGCTGTGGGCTTCAGCCTGAATCTGTTGACCCTCTTTGCGCTTGTGCTGGTGATAGGGACTGTGGTGGATGACGCGATAGTCGTGGTGGAGGCCGTGCAGACGAAATTCGACGGAGGACAGACCGACCCCTACAAGGCGACTGTGGAGGCTATGGGCGGGATCTCCAACGCGATAATCACCACGACCCTCGTGTTTATGGCGGTGTTCATCCCGACATCCTTTATGGGAGGCACGGCGGGAATCTTCTACAAGCAGTTCGGTCTGACGATGGCTGCGGCAGTCGGAATATCGACCCTCAACGCCCTGACCCTGAGCCCTGCCCTGTGCGCCCTGATAATGAAGTCGCACAATCAGGAAAGCGGTTTCTCGGAAAGGTTTCACCTCGCCTTCGACGCGGCATTCGGGAAGATTACCGAAAAATACAGGAAAGGTGCTGAATTCTTCATCCGGAAGAAATGGATTGTCTGGGTGTCGCTCGTGGCGGCGGTCTGCCTGCTGTTCTTCTTTTTGAAGACGACAAGGACAGGCCTTGTCCCGGACGAGGACACGGGAACAGTATTCATAAATGTGACTACTGCCCCGGGCAGCAGCCTGGACTACACCAAGACCAAGATCGCCGAGGTGATGGAAAGGCTGACGCCAATAAATGAGATTGAGATTTTCTCGACTGTGGCAGGCTACAGTATGATGGGCGGACAGTCCACCGCAGGGGGTATGATGATCGTGAAACTGAAGGACTGGGACGACCGCAAGGGAAAAGGCGGGGACAT
>JBJEJS010000049.1:0-4152 GCA_051878235.1 Candidatus Cryptobacteroides sp. | reverse complement strand
ATTAGGCTCGATGGTGCAGAAAGGGAAATTTGCGCTCTGGGCCTTGCCTGAACTTATACAGTTAAAAAGAGTGGATTTGCCGACATTCGGAAGTCCCACTATACCGCATTTCAATGACATTTCAACTATGTTTATGTGAATCAGGCGGCAAAGGTACGAAAAAATAAAATATATATGATTATGAATGTCAGACATATATTTCTTGTCCTTCCATCCATCCTTGTGATGTTCTGGAATATGGAGAATTTCTTTGACTACAGGGATTCAGGCTCAGGCGTTTCCGACACGGAATTTTCTCCTGCGGGACAGAGGCATTGGACAAAAAGGAGGTTTTATGCCAAATGTGAGGCCTTCGCCAAGACAGTGCTATGGACTTCGGAAGTTTACGGAGACCTTCCTGATGTGGTGGGATTCGCCGAGGTGGAGAATGCCTTCGTGATGCGTTCCATCCTTAATTCAACCATCCTTGACAAGACTCCATACCGTTATGTGCATCACGACTCCCCTGATCCCAGGGGAATAGATGTGGCGCTTATATACAGGTCTGATTTATATATGCTTGAGTCTTCCCATCCTTTTCATATATATGACACATCAGGAACATATATGAAGACGAGGGACATCCTGCTCGTTACGCTCAGACGGAAGTCGGACGGTTCAATATACCATTATTTGGTGAATCATCATCCTTCTAAATACGGCGGAGTGAAGAATTCACTCCCGGGAAGGCTGGCAGCGGCCTCGAGGCTCAGGGACATCTGCGATTCTTTGCGCCGCTGCGACCCCTCTGCCGCCGTGGTGGCGATGGGGGATTTCAATGACGGTCCACACAGTCCCTTGACCGGCATAATGGAAGAGGCGGGAATGGTCAATATGGCTTCAGACAGGAAGTTCAGTGATTTGGGGACAATCAGGTTTGAGGGGAGATGGGAGTTGATAGATATGTTCTTTGTTCCGTGTGAAATGGCCGCTTCATCATCAATGGAGATACTTCGTCCTCCTTTCCTGATGACACAGGACCTCAAGCACGGAGGGGAGAAGCCTTTAAGGACTTATGTCGGTCCGCGTTATGCGGGAGGGGTGAGCGACCATTGTCCTGTGGTGCTGAAGTTCCGGGGAATATGAAAATTCCAAAAATCTTTTATTTGCTAAATATGGCTTTAATTGATATATTTGAGGTCGCAAAATTTTTTGACACGGAAACAACAATAACCGATATATTATGAAAAACAGAATCTCTGAGAAATTTCGGACCCTGTTCAATGAAGAGGGTGAATTTTTTGCGTCCGCGGGACGAATCAATCTTATAGGGGAGCATACCGACTACAACGGAGGCTTCGTGTTCCCTGGTGCAATCGACAAGGGGATGATTGCCGAGATAAAGTTGAACGGGACCTCAAAGGTGTGTGCATTCGCGCTTGACCTTGATGAGTATTGCGAATTCGGACTTAATGAGGAGGATGCTCCGTCACAGAGTTGGGCACGCTATGTCTTCGGAGTCTGCCGCGAAATCATCAAGAGGGGAGGCAAAATCGGGGGATTCAACACAGTATTTGCGGGGGATGTCCCTCTCGGTGCAGGAATGTCTTCTTCCGCAGCATTGGAGAGCACTTTCGCATTTGCATTGAATTATCTTTTCGACCTTGGCATCGACAAGTTCGAACTTGCAAGGATAGGGCAGAGCACTGAGCACAACTATTGCGGCGTCAAATGCGGTATAATGGACCAGTTCGCTTCTGTCTTCGGAAAGAAAGGCAACCTGATGAGGCTTGACTGCCGTTCAATGGAATTCGAATATTTCCCGTTTGACCCTGGCAAATACGGCTATAAACTCGTCCTTCTCAACTCAAAGGTTAAACACGAACTCGTCGGCTCTCCTTACAATGACAGAAGGGCTTCCTGCGAGCGCGTGGCAAAGGTGCTCGGACAGGAATTCCTTCGCGGTGCCACAATGGAGCAGCTTGATGCCATAAAGGACAGGATTTCAGAGGAGGATTATATGAGGGCCCGTTATGTGATAGGCGAGGAGAAGCGTGTCCTCGATGTCTGCGACGCTCTTCAGAAAGGCGACTACGAGACTGTTGGAGCGCGTATGTACGAGACCCACTGGGGAATGTCGAAGGACTATGAGGTTTCCTGCGAGGAACTTGACTTCCTTGCGACTGTGGCAAAGGAATGCGGAGTGACAGGTTCCCGCATTATGGGCGGCGGTTTCGGCGGCTGCACCATCAACCTCGTCAAGGAGGAACTCTATGACAACTTCATTGCAAAGGCAAAAGAGGCGTTTGCAGCCAAATACGGCCACGAGCCTGTCGTGATTGATGTCGTCATCAGCGACGGTGCAAGAAAACTCGAATAAGGGCTTTTATAGGGTTTTCCCGACATTTTGAAAAACCACCCCGAATCTTTGAGGTGGTTTTTTGTTGCCATTCCCGTGTAGTCTTCAGAGCGTGGAGGCGGAACTGAGGAAAAGCCCGGGGGTGATGCCGGTGGCGTTTTTGAAGTATCTGTTGAAGAAGGAGTCGTTGTCGAAGCCGAGGAGGGACGCGACTTCGTGGACGCTGTAGTTGTCGCTCAGGAGGAGGCTTTTTGCCTCAAGGATGACATATTCTTTGATCAGGTCTTTCGGGTCCTGTCCTGAGGCGGTCTTGACAAGCCGTGAGAAATGCCTCGGGGAGAGTTTCTGCCGCGCTGCGTAATAGCCGACCGTCTTGAATCTTGAGGAGAAATTGTGGATGTCGCTCTGGAATCTCATCAGGACCGCTTCGCAAGTTCTTTTGGATGTCCTGTCCGACCTTGTCCTGTCTTTATCATCAGGCCTGTCCTGCGGCTGCAATTCTTTTTCCATCCCTTCTGCAGTCTGCCCGTCTTCCCTCAGCCAACTTGCCAGCATACTCCCGAAAATGGAGATGTAGCCCGAAAGCACCCCGTCCGCGCAATCTTCGGGCAGGGTCTTCAGGATTGCCTTTATGTCGGAATAGAGGTTTTCAAAGCAGGCGGCATCCTCCTCTCCAAGCCTCACCAAAGTAGGCTCGGAACTTCTCAGAAGAATCCCGCTGAGGATGTTCCTGTATCGGCTTCGTACCTGTGTCATAATGAATTCGGAGTCGATGGACATAAAAATCACCCTCAGGTCGCCCTCCACCCTGACCTTTTCCAGGATCTGCCCTGCGAAAATCACGAGCATCTGACCTGCCGTGACGGTATGGTTATGCTGTTGTATGCGTACGGACATACTTCCGCTTTTGCAGAAGATACAGAAACTCATCGAAATCTTTATCGGCAGGCGGGCAGGTGTCCCTGACTCCCTTGACGAGCCTCCCGAAAGGTTGTCCACCATCCAGAAACGCTCTCCGACCCACAGCCTGCTGGTCTCTCCGCACAGGAATGCGGAGCAGAAGGAATTTATTATTTCGTTATATTTCATATCTGTCAAAGATTTTTTGTCCGGTTTGATATGACTTATATAAAACAAATATACTTCTCCCTACCGCACATTTCTCATCTACGTTACAAGGTGTTTCGCACTTGCGAAACTTAAATATACATTTTTATAAATAAATATTTCCGAAATATATGATATTTTTTATGTTTTGTCCGTTTTCGGACATATATAGTCTTCTTTAAGTCTTGTTATGCGGCAATATTGCCGCTTACTTTGCGCTCCTGTATATATTCCATATTTCAGAAACAAAAAACGAAAGAATGAGAAAGATAAAGGCAGACGACATCAGGGCGGTCGGCACTTTGGAACAACTGTTCCATTGGTCATACAGGAGTTTTCCGGATAATCTCCAGTCGGCGGTGCTTGACACGGGGGCTTCCTACACATATTCAGATTTTTACGGGAAGACCTGCGCCCTTTCGGACAGGATGGCTTCGGAGGGAATCGGAGCGGGGGAGAAGGTGGCGGTGCTTTCCACGAATATGCCGCAGTGGACTATGGCGTTCTTCAGCGCGGTGGCATTCGGAAGGATTGCTGTCCCGATTCTCCCTGAGTCCGCCCCGAATGAAATCGGGAACATCCTCACCCACTCGGGGGCATCCGTGCTTTTCGTCACGAAGAAACTTCTGGCAAATGTGCCTCAGGAGGCTTTGGACAGGCTCAGGCTGGTCTTTGACATCGAGACATTCGAGGTGATTGGACAGGAA
>JBJEJS010000048.1:0-4162 GCA_051878235.1 Candidatus Cryptobacteroides sp. | reverse complement strand
AAGTGCTGTATTTCAACTGGCCCCTGTGCCTGTCCCCCTCCACAAGCCCGAGGTCAATCTTCTGCTCGGCGATTGCGCTTTCGATTGCCTCCGTGTTGCCTGTCACCAGGCTCACATCAACTTGCGTGAACCTTGACTTGAATCCCGCAAGAATCGGCGCAATCAGGTACTGGGCGATTGTGGTGCTGGCCCCGAGCCTCAGCCGTCCTCCGACAGAGCCTCTCAGAAGCCTCATCTCTCCCTCCAGTTTGTTATAGTCCTCCATCAGCACCAGGGCGTTCTCCCTGAATATTTCCCCCTCCCTTGTGAGGCGTATCCTGCCTTTGTCCCTGCTGAACAGGCGGACCTGGTAAATCTTCTCCAACTCGCTGATATGTTTTGAGATGGCAGGCTGCGATATGTACAGTTCCTCCGATGCCTTAGTGAAACTCAGGTGCGAAGCGACGGAAAGGAACACTTTCAAGCGGAACATCATAGTCAATCTTTTTTATTCCTTATTCAGGGTCAGTCCATTCGGAGGTGAAGGAGTATGGCATTCTCCACACCTTGCCTGATTTGTCACAGAAATACAGGCTTGATCTTGTGAAACGGTCCGGGTCCCCGTCTGCCCAGAATGAATAGAATCCGTCTGCACAATTCCAGGGGCGTCTCATATAGGTGTTGTTCAGCGCGCTTCCGTAGGTCAGGTTCTTCTCGCGTACCCAGGTTTCCCCCTGGTCGGAGGAGCGCCATTTCACAACCTCGCCGCCTGCGCCCCAGTAGGTCGGCCCTGCGTCAGTAGGGGCAATCACAACCCAGTCCTGTCCCTCTATCCAGAGGCTTCCTGAGTCATAGCAGTGGGTCGATGTCGTGATGATGCTTTCTTCCCATTGCGTTCCTGTCCAATGGAGAGTGTGCCACATCCTTGTCCCGCCCTCCGGGCCTGTCTTGTGGTTATGGCTTGTGACATAGAGGATCACGGGATTTCCTGACGGGTCGAAATTCAGGTCTTTGATGTAACAGTTGTGCGTCTGGTCAGTGTTCTGGTAGTCCCGCACGAGGCAGTTGGAGTCCCACTGCGTCACGGGGACTTCAACAGGGCTGCCGTCTGCGGTGGTCCAGGTATGCCCCAAGTCGGTGCTCTGGACAAAATAGACATTGGTGCGCGTGTCCACATTCCCGTTGATGTGCCTGTTGAACGCCGTGCACAGTTTTGTCCCGCAGATGTTGCTTATCTGATAGTGCCCGGAGTTCTTGTCGCCCTCCTCCTTTATCGAGGCAAGTTGCCTGTAGTCCGACCACTCGACACCGTCCTCTGAGGTCTGCCAGAACAGTTGGCGGGTCCCGTCATATCTTGTGAAGAACAGGAAGAAGCCCTTGTCCTTGTGGTACATCACCTGGGGATAGGCCATCACGCTTTCGTTCACATACTCGAATGAGGTGATGTCGTATGGGTTCACGCTACGGTAACGCACTCCCGGCCGCGTGTTGCCCCTTCCTGAGACAAAGACCCAGATGCGCCCGTCCCTGTCAATCTGGAGGGTGGGGTTGTCGTGAGGGTCCGCCACTCCTAAGATGCCCTTGTCCATTATCACCCTCGGTTTCTGGAGCCTGTGGGTCCTGTGGTCGTAACATCCGATCATACAAAGCAGGTATTTCCTGTTCTCATCGGGAGTCCCTCCATAGACGAAATATGTCCTGTCAACTTCAGGGGCATATATGCTCATCGGAATATGTTTCATTGTGTAGGTCCCCAGGCCTCCGGAATATTTGGACCCGTAGTCCGATGCCTGCCCAAGGTCAAACCAGATCCCGCGATAGCCGTCAATGGTCTTGTTGAGGCTTTCAGGAGTTATGTAGGAGTCGTTGGCATATTGCTTTCCGCCGCCCCTGAACAGGTCACCGCTCACTTTGTCAGGGCAGAATACGGGACGGATGGATATCCCTCCGTTCAAATCGCAGAGAAGTGTGTCCGAGGCTGATGTCACGGAGGTTGCCGGCGTGCCGTTGACCGTCATTCCGATCTCGTCGCACAGATAGCCTTCAGGAAGTACGGAAGGGGAGTCAAAGGAGAGCCTTACAAAAGGTCCTGTGAACTTGACCTGGGCGTTTCTCACCGTTTCAGGAAGCGTCGCCTCGTACTTTTCTCCGTAAACCGTCACAGGGACATCCTCCCAGGCCTCCCTCAGCATTCCGTCCCCGTCAATGAAACTGATGCTGGCATCATAGGTCCCTTCCCCTACGGAGGGTATGTTCCTGGTGCCCGAAGGACCTGAGACGGGGATGTCCATAATGCCTTCTCCTCCGCCGAGCGCGATGCGGATCATCTTCAGTCCTGACGGAACACCTGACCAGACGCAGACAAGCCTTTCCCTCCCTCCGTGCAGTTCCACAAGGGAGTCCCCTAATATGTCGCCGCTGTCTGACGGGTCTGCGCTCCTCTGCGCACATCCGATTGTGAGACAGGCGGATGCTGCAAGAATGGCTGCGACAGGAAACGCGCCGAAGTGTTTCATCGGATTTTTCATCTTATTCTGCTGACTGAAATGTAACCGGATTCTTCATCCGTATCAGGATATGGCACAAATCTCAATGCGGAACCCGACTGTGGAGATTCCAGGACGGTCCCGCCGACCGACACATTCCCGTCGCATCTTACGCGGATCAGGATCCGTCCCTGTTCCACCATATCTTGTGTCACCCTCCATCCTGCCTCGATTCCCACAGGAGTCTTTAGCGCCGGAAGTTTCAGGGGGAGGTCCGTAATCCAGACATCCGCCTCGGAGTGTTCAAGGACCCAGTCGGCAGGAACGCTTATGACATTGCTCTGGATTGCCGCACGGAACCTCAGGGAGTCTCCCTTCGACACTCCTTCAAGAGGGATGTCGAATTTCATATTGTCATTGACCCAGGTCGGTTTCACGGCGAGATGCCCCGCAAGGTCGGAACTTATTATATATGTCCTTGTGGCGGAACTGTTGTCCCCGTTATTCCAGGAGGCTACCGCCCGGCATCCTTCAGGCGTGTCTGCGGGGAGATAGCCTGCGGAAGTCCAGCAGTATCCGTTTGTGACATTCCAGTCCGTCATAAAGTCATTGTCGCCCAGAGTCCATCCTGCAATGATGTTCTTCTGGATTTCATAGACTTGTGAGACGGGAACGGTCAGCCTGCCCACGTCTGTCAGGAAAATGATTTCCCCCGACCTGTCGCATCCTGTCAGGTTTTCTCCGACAGAGATGATTATGGATGTTGTCGTGTAGGCCTTTCCTGAGGTGATGTCCGCCGAGGTCCATTCGGGAGGGGACATTGACCAGTCACGGTCGCTGAAGACAGTCATCCTGAGTTGGCCTCCTGTCGTGGGCAGTTCGCCTGTGGATTCCCGAAAGACTGCCCTGATGCCTTTACTGAATCCTGAAGGCAACTGGATTACGGGGAAAGTGACCTTGTCCGAGTCCGACTCCAATGTCAATGTGCCTTTCCTCTCAAATTCCCTCTCATTGGGGAATGCTGTGAAATACAGTTCTTTGGGATTTGCGCTCCCGTCTGTGCGGCAGGATGTGGGGGTAGCCGCCATCCACGAGTCCGAGAGGGACACCTTCCAGTCGCTGTCGCAGCGGATGCTGAACACATACGCCGCGCGTGGCTCTGCCGCAAGGATTATTGTCTGGGAGGCTCCTTCCACGGTGATGATGCCGTCATTCCCACCCCGGTCCGTCTCCGTGCAGGAGGCAAGGCATAACAGGGCTGCCGCAGCAAGATGTGCCGCCAGTCTCTGGATTGGGGCACTTGTTGGAATGATTTGCGACATCTGAGCCATCTGTGTTTTGAAAGTCTTTGGCAGGGAAGTGTTCCTGCCTTCAGCCGGAAGGCAAATGTAAAAGAATAATTCAATTTTTGCAAGTCCGCATCGCAGAAAAGGATAGGGCAAAAAAAGACCGGCAGGGGATTTCCTGCCGGTCTTGCAGTTCTTAGGGCCAGGCCCTATGCGGATTCCTTAAAGTTTAGGACCTGCCTCAACGAGAGCCTTGCCGAGGTCGTTGCCTGTGAACTTGTTGAAGTTCTTGATGAAACGGCCTGCGAGGTCTTTAGCCTTCTCCTCCCACTGGCAAGCGCAGGAATATGTGTCGCGAGGGTCGAGGATGTTGGTGTCAACTCCAGGAAGTTCGGTAGGTACCTCGAAATC
>JBJEJS010000047.1:0-4181 GCA_051878235.1 Candidatus Cryptobacteroides sp. | reverse complement strand
ATACTCAAGCAGTATACAATTGTGATAAAGAATTTCTTCATTGCCTGTTTAATTTATTGCTCAACTCCCTTGCCTCATTGCGGTTAGTGGCCATCCCCTGATATGTGATACCGTACATCCCCGCAAAACGGCTCATTGTATATTCACCGTCGTCTATCATCATCTGGGTAGGAGCGGCTCCCTGATAAAGGAAATACAAACTCTTGCCCCTGAAAGCATTCTCTGGCAGATAGCCATAAAACCTTTCCATAAGCGTGCGCATCGAAGCGCAGATGTTATGCCAATAAACCGGAGACCCCATCACAATGACATCAGCCTCCCCCATCCTTGCGATGACCTCATCAAGCTGGTCACCCTCAAGTGTCTGTCCGTCTGTCACTTTTCCTTGACCGTCACTGCAACTTGCTCCAAATTGAGCGGCGGAGGCGGCGGCGAGGACCATAACCGCCTTTCTGATAGTCTGTCTATATGTCATATTGATTTATATTTTATTACCTTCCCTACACTTCAGGTCCGCGACATCCTGATGTTCGCGTTCTCATTGCGTATATCCCATTTTCAATTCTGTTTCTCCCAAAATCTGACGGCATCATCAATCCACCCTTCTGCAACTGTTCCTGTTCCGAGGCCGAAACCGTGCGGCAGGCCTTCATAAGCGTGGAATTCCGTAGCGATGCCATAGGCTTCAAGTTGTTCAAGACGGCTCTGCATAGTGCGCCAGGATGCTATTCCGTCATTTGTCCCCACACAGGCGTATGTCGGCGCATCATATCGGTTTGCATCGGAATACCCTGTGTATTGCATCACGACTGCCGAAGCCTGGGGGATGTCCCCCCGTCCTGTCAACTGCCCCAGATAACTGCCGTTTCCAAGAGCCGCAGCCATACGCGCCCCCGCACTTCCGCCCCAAAGCGAATAACCGTCTCCGCCCACGCCCAAACGGGAGGCATTGTCGTGGATGAACTCAATGGCACGCGCCAGATCTTCGTAAGCGTCTCCGGGACGGTATATGAGCGCGAAGGCATTATATCCTTTTTTTGACAACTCCAGAGCGTGGGGGAAACTGTCGTGCATCGCACCGACATACGCAAATGCGCCACCGGCATTGCACACAGCGAATGGTGCGCCCTGTCTCCCCCTGAAGAAGAACAGACCCGTGTCAGACTTGTCTGAATCCATATTCCTCTCCGCCTCCGGATATATGTCATAAAATATGGCCTCTCCCGCCGTCGCCTTATCCCTCAAATAGTTGACAATCTCAACGGTCTTGTCGGGATCGATGTTGTTATAGTAAGTCATACGCAACTGCTCCAGAGTGTTCCCGCTCCAATAACTTGTCTGGACAGGAAACAGCAGACGGCCGTAATCTCCAAAGGCAGGGTCCGTCATCACATCCGAAATCAGGCTTGAACGGCTGAATGCGACATTCCGGTCCGCCACATTCTGCGCCATTATCCGAGTGAGGAAGGCATCGAAATCATTACCCCAGACATCGGGACTGCCGCCTGTACCATACCCGTGCGGATAGCCGTCAAGAATATGCACTTCCACATCGCACCCCGCCTCACGGACAGCATCAGAGTTTTGGACAAACTGGGAAGCAAACCCGTCATTCGAGCCCCAACAGTAAAATGCAGGAGGAAGGTCTGCCGCACGCAATGTCCCGACATCATTCATCGAGACGCTCAGTCTCCCGTAGAATGAATAAATCATTCCCACGGCACAAGCATCAGGAGAGACTTTGTCAAGTTCATCAGGACGGTAGGACGGGTCCAGGACAGAGCCGTCCGTTCCGGATTTCCAGTTGAGCAGGACTTCCCCGTCAAGTATCCCGCCCGCAGAGAAGCCGACAAGGGCGATGTTCTCAGGAGCAATACGATAATCAGTTGAATGCGCCCTCACATATCTGACGGCACGCTGAAGGTCCGTCGCGCTCTCACGCATCGTGTACGGCGATATGCGGTAATTTACGACAAAACACTGATAGCCCATCGGCACGAGCATATCTGCGACATCATAGCCCTCATTCCGTATGCTGCGGAACTGGAAAGCCCCTCCGGGACAGATGATTACGGCTCCTTTTGGCTTCACCTCCGCAGATACGGTGAAAACCGCCATATTCGGGATGAAGTCAGGGCCGTCGGAATTGTTGACATTCAGGGTCACAGCCGGGACATTGCCTTTCTCCCACAAATGGACCACACCGCCCATCACCGCATCGCCAAAACCGTCATCTGTCCTGTCGCTGTCATCCGTTCCTCCGTTTTCCTCCCGGCCGTTTCCCGTGCTTCCGCCGTCCGTCTCAAGAACGGAACAGGCCTGGGGACAAATTATGGCCATCAATGAAACCATCAGTATATACAACCGTTTCAATATATTCATATAACCCATTTTATCGCACAAAGACCATATCGGCCAATTGGGGAAGCGGTCCCCGCCTTCCCCGAAAATCTCCGACTGTCGCAAGGGCAAAATTAGGGTATATAATCCGCCAGACCGATACCGGGATTATGGATTAAAGTATATATTTTACTGATTCTGCGCCACAGGACGGGCCTGCCGATGGGAATATGTCATCAGCCGATTGCCTCCCGAAGACGGTCGAGGGCCTCAAGCAGGGTTGAACGCGGGCAGCCGACATTCAGACGCATAAAGCCGCTTCCGCAAGAGCCGAACATCGCACCGTCATTCAACGCGAGACGCGCTTTGCCGACAAAAAGACTGACAAGTTCCCTGTGGGACAGGCCGAGGGCACGGCAATCGAGCCAGACGAGGAAAGAGGCCTGCGGGCGCAACGGCTTGACTGCGGGGATTTTCTCGGCACAATACGCAATCAGTTCTTCGATGTTGCCCTCCACATAGGAAAGCATCTGGCGGCGCCACTCCTCACCCTCCCGGAAGGCGGCGATTGTCGCGATGGGAGCGAAAATCGGGGCGTCGTCGAACTCATTCGCCTTGAGATAGGAATAAAAGGTCTCCCTCAAGGCAGGATTGGGAACGATGGAGTAGGAACTGACCACACCTGCAATGTTGAATGTCTTTGACGGGGCGGCGAAAGTTATGCTGATTTCTGCCGCCTCATCGCTGACTGTGGCAAAAGGGATATGCTTCAGACCCCAGAGTGCCATATCGCAATGTATTTCATCGGAAATGACGATAATGCCTCTCGAATGGCAGAAGGAGGCAAGACGGCGGAGGGTTTCCGCATCCCAAAGTATTCCTGCAGGATTGTGCGGGTTGGAGAGGATGAGAAGTCGGCATTTCCCGTCGCAGACCGCCTCAAGATTCTCAAAATCCATCGAATAACTTCCGTCAGGATTCTCAATCAAAGGATTCAGGACCACCTCGCGGCGGTTGCCTTCCGGCACGAGCCGGAACGGATGATAGACAGGAGGCTGGATTATTACCTTCTCGTCTTGCTTCAGAAAAGCATTGACCACCATACCTATACCCTTGACCACACCAGGGATGTAACGCAGCCATTCGCGCTCGGTCCTCCATCCGTGATGGCTCAGAATCCAATCCTGGACAGACGGCCAATAGTCCTCAGGCTCAATCGTGTAGCCGAGTATCGGATGGTCCAGTCTCCTGCGGAGGGCATCAAGGATGAACGGAGGGGTCTCGAAATCCATATCCGCGACCCACATCGGAAGCAGGCCGGCATCGCCGAAGCGTGCCTCCAGGGCATCGGTCTTCAACGCTCCCGTGCCGTGCCTGTCAATCAGTTTGTCAAAATCGTATTTCACCATTTCCCATTTTATGATAATCAGTCGAGGGCCTGCCTTATGTCTTCAAAGACATCGTCCATATCCTCAAGACCCACGCTCAGGCGTATGCAGGTCTCCGAAATGTCAAGGTCCATCAGTTGCTCCCTGCTGAAATTGCCGAAAATCGTGCTGGCAGGATGTATCGCCAGAGTGCGGTTGTCAAAAAGATTGGTGGCCCTCTTGACAAGTTTCAGGCTGTTCAGAAACCCGTAACAGGCCTGCGGAGAGGCGAGTTCAATGCAGACCATCGCACCGTATGTGTCATTGAACTGACGGCAGGCGATGTCGTGGAAAGGGTTGTCCTTCAAACCTATATAATTGACATAACGGATGGCTGGAATGTCCCGCAGACGCTCCGCAAGTTCCATTGTATTGGATGATTCGAGGGCATAGCGGGCTTCAAGGTTCTCCAGT
>JBJEJS010000046.1:0-4182 GCA_051878235.1 Candidatus Cryptobacteroides sp. | reverse complement strand
CCTGATGAAACGATGTCATCGTATAGAACTCCATCACGCTCAACCTTTTCTGTCAGTTCCTGGTAGGATTGCACGGAGAAGTATGTCCCCCAGTCCGCCTTCACTCCGATTGAGTGGTTCTCCGAGATCTGCCAGTTGATCCCCAAGTTTGTCTTTGCGCTCTTCATCTCGTGGTCGTGGACAAGGCTTCCGTCGCTGACGAATGTCGGTGTGCCGTAAGTCTCAGTGGTAATGTCGCTTTCCTGGCGGGTGGTGTACCTGAACACATTCACTCCGGCAAAGATGTCAACGCTCCCTATCCTGTAATTCAGATTCAGGTTTCCCGAAGGGTCGTTGTTGCCTATCTGCCGCAAGGACTGTGAGTCACTGAATGCCGCGTTGAATCCGAATCCCTCGCCCTGCTGTCTTACTGTCCTGATTCTCACCACGCTCCTCACTTCCGCGCCGTATTGTGCCCCAGGGTTGGTTATAACCTCCACATTCTGGATTTCATTGCTCTGGAGCCTTTCAAGTTCCGTCTGGTCTGTGACCCTGCGCCCGTTGACATAGACCATAGGACTGCCTTTGCCGATGACCTCCAGCCCGTCCTGCCCTTTGATAAGCCCCGGGGTGCGTTCCAGAACATCCTTTGCCGTGCCGACCGTCTCAAGGACAGATCCCCGGACGGCGGTCTGAAGCCCTTCCCCCGTGACTTTTGTCTTTGGCATAACCACTGTCGCGACAGCCCCCTCAAGGACAAGCCCGTCGGGGACAAGGGAGATTTCCATATTTTCCGAAGGATTGATATACAATGTCTTATATCCTATCATCGAAACCATCACAATTCCATCAGTCCTGTCCGTGACGATTTCAAACTGTCCGTTCCCGTCGGCCACCGTCCCGCTCACGATGCTTGAGTCCGCCTTTGAAAGCAGCGCCACAGTCGCGTATGGGACAGGCTCTCCGTTCTCGTCCGAGACCTTTCCTTTCCAGTCGTTTTTCGCTGCGGCACCGAGGCAGGCGCAGACGGTCAGTGCCAATGTCAATATTATATGTTTTTTCATATCCCTAAGTGTTTATAGAAGAACGGTTTGTCTTTCACGGAGTCTGGATTTGCACGCATTGGCCTGTCATTGGGGCAGTTGTCCCGGAAGACGGTGCGCCTCCTTGTGCGGGAAGGTCGCCTCATACTCCCTGAACGCCTCCGGCTCCCTATGCGCGATGAAATATCCCTCCGGAGGGCAGTATGTCCCTTCAATGCCATCCAGATATCCTGTAATCAGTTCCCGGGCAAGGAAATACGGCACGGGGTCCCCTTCCGGCTCATCGTGGTAATGTATGTTCAGGGTGCTTGCAGGGACAAAGCCTGCGTGCCTGTAAACATCCCAGAACGATTCCCTCACCAGTTCCTCAACCGCCCTGTAGTCTTCGGGCCTTTCGTTTCTTATTGTCATAATTATTTATGTAATATGTTATATATCATATATAAAATATAAAATGATATATGTCATATATTGAAACATTTGTTCTAAAACGAATGTTCGCAAATATAGGCATTAAAAATGAATATACAATAAAAATATATTCATAATATTTTGATTATCTTTACAAAACATTTTAAGTGTCTTCTAAACAGGAACAAAGAAAAGGAACTAAAGTTGGAAAAGTAATCCTATGAAAAGCGTGATTGTTATCGGAGCCGGAGTGGCTGGACTGACTGCGGCGATTTGCTGCGCCGCCAAAGGGCATAAGGTGTGCGTGCTTGAGCAGGGTACGGCTGCAGGGGGAATGTCAACAAGTTGGGAACGCAAGGGTTTCCATTTCGAAGGGGGAATCCATTGGCTTGTCGGCTCGACTCCGGGGATGCGCAGAATCCACAGACGCTGGAAGCAGGTCGGTGCGCTGAGGGAGAACAATCCGCTTGTCTTCAAGGACCCCATCTATGTTTACCGCTGCGGCGATGTGGAACTGAATCTGTGGCGTGACCTGTCGAGGGTCGAGAGGGAAATGACCGAGTTCGCTCCCGAAGACAGGAAGGCTGTGAGGAAATTCTGCCGTGACATCAGGCTGACGCGGGCTTTCTTCTGCACGGTGCGCAGCTTTCCTGACCTTATGTGGCGTGTGGTCCAGGTGCCCGCTTTCATTTGTGCCCTGCCGGGGATTATCGGCAAGACTTCGGATGAGTACAGCGCGATGTTCACCAACAGGCATCTCAGGATGCTCGTCAACTCGCTCGTGGACAGGGGGCAGAACGCCATATCCCTGGTCTATACAATGGCATCCTATGCCATCGGAGACAACGGATATCCTAAGGGCGGCTCCACAAGGATGGTCCAGAATATGCTTGAGAAGGCCAAGGCCCTGGGTGTCGAGATCCGTTACCGTAAAAAGGTCGATAAGGTCCGTGTCGAGGACGGCAGGGTGCGCGGAGTGGTCTGTGAAGGGGATTTCCTTCCGTCTGACGATGTGATTGTCGCAACTGACACGGTGAAGGCCGTGAACACCTTTTTCGACGGGCCCCTGGAGGAGAAGTGGACGGAACGGCTGAAAAAGTTTTCAGATCCTCAGACTTGTATGTTCCTGTCAGTCGGTGTCGAGGACTCCCTTGAGAATCACCACGAGGCGCTCCGATTCGGACTGGAGCGGCCTCTGGAGTTGGCGGGCACGAGCCAGGACTGCCTGTGGACCACCATCTACCACGACACGACAGGGTATGCCGAAAAGGGGTGCAGTTGCATAACCGTCATCCTGTTCGGCGACAGTTACTCATACTGGAAGAAGGCAAAGGAGGACGGCACCTATAAGGAAAAGAAGCAGGAGGTCACGGATGCCGTCATTGCCGAACTTGAGAGGCATCTTCCGGAAATAAAGGGAAAGATCAGGGTGACGGACCTCGCCACCCCTCTCACTTATGAGCGTTACTGCGGCACACATCGCGGTGCCTGGATGAGTATGTGGCATAAGGGGGAACTCCCGATGAGCACCCCAAAAACCGCCCGCAGCGTCAAAGGGCTTCATTTCGCGGGTTTCCGCACCCAACTCTCAGGCGGGCTGCCCGTCGCATTGAACTCCGGCTTCAAGGCCGCCTCGGGTGTCTGATGAACTTTATTTCAGGGAATCAAGGCAGGCTGTGACATTTTTCCCGATGCTGGCAAGGGTGCCGTCAAGCGTGCCTTCTTCTGCACGGTTGAATTTCTCGCCTGTGATGTTCTCGTAGAGTTCGATGTACCTCTCGGTGATTCCGCTGACTACCTCAGGGGTCATCTCAGGGACCTTCTGCCCCTCCTGGCCCTGGAATCCGTTTGCCATCAGCCACTCGCGGACGAACTCCTTGGAGAGTTGCTTCTGCCTTTCGTCTCGCTCAAGCCTTTCCTCATAGCCCTCGGCATAGAAATATCTTGATGAGTCAGGAGTGTGTATTTCGTCCATAAGGAGGATTTTCCCGTCCTTCTTTCCGAATTCATATTTTGTGTCGACAAGGATGAGCCCCATCTTGGCGGCAATCTCGGTGCCTCTCTGGAAAAGAGCCCTAGTGTAGTTCTCCAACTGCTCGTAATCCTCCCTGCTGACAAGTCCCGAGGCGATGATCTCCTCTTTGGAGATGTCCTCGTCGTGCCCTTCGGCTGCCTTTGAGGTCGGGGTTATGATGGGCTCCGGGAATTTCTGGTTCTCCTTCATTCCCTCAGGCATCGCAACGCCGCATATTGTGCGCTTTCCTGCCTTGTATTCCCTCCAGGCGTGTCCTGAGAGATAGCCCCTGATTACCATCTCGACTTTGAACGGCTCGCATTTGTGCCCGACAGTCACCATAGGGTCAGGAACTGCGATCTTCCAGTTCGGAAGGATGTCCTGTGTCGCGTCAAGGAACTTCGCGGCGATCTGGTTCAATACCTGTCCTTTGAAAGGGATTCCTTCTGGGAGGACCACATCGAATGCTGAAATCCTGTCGGAGACCACCATCACAAGATAGTTGTTGTCAATGTCATAGACATCACGGACTTTTCCGACATATTTTCCTGTCTGGCCCGGAAAATTGAAATCGGTCTTTACAATTGCTGCCATAAGTCGTTTATATGTTTTTGAAGTTTTGACTGGATATTTTTCCAAATTCCTGAACGCGGTGCAAAAGTAATAAAAAATCCGGTATAAAGGTAAGCATCCGAAGAAGTACATATTGACAAAGTGAGATGCAACTGGCACGGG
>JBJEJS010000045.1:0-4259 GCA_051878235.1 Candidatus Cryptobacteroides sp. | reverse complement strand
TCAGAGGACTCCCTGACTGCCAGGGACTCCTTAAGCATCGCAGCCTCCACCCCAAGGGCGGCAAGCCTGTTGCCGTTAACGATTCTTCCTCCGGCGTAAAGCAGCTGGGTCAGCTGGGCACGGGCGGAAAAGCCGTAGTCAAGGGCCGTCCAGGATGTGCTTATTCCGTAAAGCGCCCCGGCGGACTCGGCTATGCGGTTCAGTTCCAAGGCATAGTCGGAGTCACCGAGAACATCTCCCAGTCTGATCTTCAGGAAAGGATCGAAAGCATAGAAACCTGTCCCGTCAATGGAGACGGTCGGGAACCAGTTGCTCAGGGCCTCGCTTTTCTGCGCCCTGGACGCGATGACATCCAGACCGGCATTCCGTATGCGCACATCGTTCTCCCCCGCCATCCTGAGGCAGTCCTCAAGCGAGAGGCTCTGGGCCGACGCCTTCTCCTGCACGAGGAGCGCAGGGGAAAGAAGGCATATAAATATATATGTTATATATGTAAATATTCGTTTCATTTTATTATCGTTTATTGTCCGCACCCTTGAAGACCTGCCAATAGGAGACAGGCATTATCAGCACAATCAGGAGGATTGAGAGCAGGGTGCCGAAACATATCACCACACCCATAGGCTGCCAGAGAAGATCCCCGCCGATTACCATAGGAAGCACTCCGAGGGCTGTCGTGCAGGAGGTCAGGAAAATAGGACGCATACGCCTTGCGCCTGCCATCATCGCGGCCGCCTTGACGGACGCACCTTCCGCGCGCAGTTCCTCCGCATATTCGAACATCAGTATGCCGTTGCGGACGATGATGCCTATGAGGCTTATGACACCGAGAATGGCGGTAAGCCCGAAATCAAGGTCGAATATCCACAAGCCGAAGAACGCCCCGAAGAAACAGAGGGAACTCAGGATGAGGGTCAGGAAGGCAAGGGATATTTTCTTGAAATGGAAGACCATAAATATGAACAGGATGAAGACGGCGCAGAACACGGCAAGCACGACCTCCGGAATGAGGTCCCTGTTGGTCTGTGTCAGACCTTCATATTTTATTTCATATCCCTCAGGGAGGGAAGGCCTCACCTGCTCGTCTATATATTTCATTATCTTCTTCATAGCCGCAGGCTGGCTCTTGCCGTATTTCATATCGGCGAAGATGGTGACACTCTGCTCCCCTCCCCTGCGCTCAAGGGCGACCGGAGCCCACTGCGGCTCTGTGGAAGCGACCTGCCTCAAAGGGACATCGACACCAGGCAGCCCTGTGGCCACCATCTGTGAGCCTATCTCCCCGAAACCTGCTGCGGCACTCCCGTCCGAGTAGAGGTTGACGGAAATCTCGTTCCCGCCTTCCCAGACGGTGGCAATATTCTGTCCGTCAAAGGTCCCAGCGAGGTCAACCGAGAGGAACGCCTTGTTCACTCCGAGACGGCCCGCCTCGTCGGCATCCAGTTTCACGGCGACGGCAGGCTCCATATTTCCCGCATTGCTGTGTATCCACTTTATCTCATCGCCGAGGGTGTACATATAGGCCGTGATCCTGTCGGCGGCATCCCCCACGAGATTCCTGTCCTCCCCTTTCAGGGTGACCATTATAGGAGCCTCGACATCCTGATAGTCCATCTGCTTGAAGCGTATCACGGCATTCGGGAAATGGTGCTCATAACGGCTGTCACATTCGCGGATGAGTTCTTCGGTCGCCTTTGCCGATGCCGTGTTCACAATCAGTTGGGCGGCAGTCTTGGCAGGCACTATCGGCGGATATGTCGCATTGAAGCGGGGCGCGCCCGTCCCGACGAAAGCCGTCACGGACTTCACCCTCGGGTCGGCGAGGAGAATCCTCTCAAGGGAATCCGACACCGCCTTTGTCTGCTCATATCCGTTGCCTCCCTCAAGTTCCATCTCCACCGCGAAGAAGTCCCGCGCCGCCTTAGGCATCATCTGGACATTGAGGGTGCTGAACATCCAGCATCCGAGCGCAACCGCAGCGATTCCTGAGATTATGGTCAGTTTCGGATGCCTGAAACAGAACTTCTCGAGGGCATCATATCCTTTCTGCATCCATTTGAAGAAAGTGTTCTGCGCCCTGGTGAGAAACGAGTCGCCTGATGAGGAGGCGGAAGATATATACCTCACCTCCAACGAAGGGACGACGGTTACGGCATACACCAATGAGATCAGAAGGGCGATGGCCACTACCCAAGGGAACAGCCTGACGAACTCCCCGAGGTATCCCGTGATGATTTTTATCAGAGGGAAGAACATCGCGCTGATGGCGAGGGTGGCGGCAAGAGTCGGTGCGAAAAGTTCCTTTATGCTTGCACAGGCGGCATCCACCCTGCCCATTCCCTTGCCGAGTTTGTCCATATAGCCGTCCATCGTGATGATGGAGTTGTCCACTATCATCCCGAGCACCACAATCAGGGCGGCAAGGGTGACGGTGTGGAGTTCCATTCCTGTGAGGTACATCACGGCGATGGTCATCAGGGTGCAGACAGGCACTCCCGAGCCTGCGATTACCGCCGACTTGAGCGGGAAGAGCATCAGCATCACGAGTATCACCACCAGCATAGAGACGGCAAGGTCACGCAGGAACGATGTCACAGAATTTCCCACGACCTTCGGCAGGTCCGCTATACGGCTGATTTTCACGCTGTCGGGAGTCTGTTCCGAGAAATCCGACAGGACCTTGTCAACCTCCTTTCCGAAAGCCACTATGTTCTTGCCGTGACGCATCTCGACAGAAAGCACGAGACAGGCGTGCCCGTTGTAGGTCACAGACTGTTCCGGGGACTTGTACCTGCGTTCCACCGTCGCGATGTCCTTCAGGCGGATGATGTCACCCGTCGGTCCCGCATAGACGATTTTCTCGGAAATCTCCTTTTCTGTGGATGCGTTTCCATACACGTGGACAGGAGCGTCGATGAAATCCCTTGAGAATGTGCCACCCGAAAGAGGGAAGGATTCCGTCTGATAACCCATTGAAAGGGTCATAGGGCTGATTCCGTAGGCAGAGAGCCTGTCCCTGTCAACCGTGACGGCTATTTCCTCCTTCTGCTCCCCGACAATGCCGACCTTGGCGACATCTGGGATTCTCCTGAGGCTGCGGGAAAGGTTGTCGGCATATTCCTCCAGTTCGCGGTAGCCCTTGTCATCCGACTCGATGGCTATCAGCAGGGAGGAGATGGAATTGAAATCATCCTTGACAAGCACTCCGAGAGTGCCCTGGGGAAAATTCATCTTTTCATCATTGAGCCTCAACTTGATGCGTGACCAGATCTCGTCCTTTTCCGAAGGGCGGCAGTCCAGGTCCGCGAAGATGAAGCACATCCCGTCCCTCGTGACGCTGTGGAATTTCTCCCTGTCAACCTCTGGGAAGGAAAAGAGTATCTCCTCGATTGGGGCAGTCAGCCTTTCCTCGACCTCGGCGGCACTTGCACCGGGGCAGACACCGACTACAAGTCCCTGCTTTATCGTGAAGGAGGGGAACTCCTCCTTCTTCATATATACCAAACCTATAATTCCGAATATGACAACAAGAGCCGTCACCGCATAGACGGTCTTGTTGTGGAGTATGGCGGATTGGACAAAACCGCCTATACCCCTGTGTTTATGCAGTTTCATCTCTCAATCGTTTTAACCTTCATTCCTGTGGAGACCTTGCGGGCACCTTCCACCACGACCACATCACCTTCCGCCAGGCCTTCTGTGACGGCGACTCCATCGCCGCTGTATCCTCCGATTATGACATAATTCTTCTTGACCGTCCCTGCCGGAGAGACCGTCCAGACATAGCGTCCCCTCATATCCGTGCTGACAGCCGTCATCGGGACAACGAGAGAACTGCCCCTGCTGTCACGGAGCCATACCTTGCAGACCATTCCGGGCATAATCCCCGACACGGAGCCCGATGGGATGACCGTGCAGTCGTAGGTGTGGGCAAACGGAGAGGCGGTCACACCCTTAACGGACACCCTGTCTTCAAAAGCCTTCCCGACGGCAGGCACCTCTATGCGGACAAAACCGCCCACCTCGACATCGGCAATCTCATTCTCGGGCACAGGGAAATGCACCTCCACTCCCGCGACATTCAGCAGGCGCACCACAGGCGCACCCACACCGAGTTCCACGCCCTTCTCGACAAAGACCTCATCCACGACACCGTCGTAAGGGGCTTTCAGGGTACAGTTCTCCAAGGCCTTCAAAGCGGCCTTTTCCGAAGCCTTGGCCTTTTCCAACTGCGTCTCGACCTCCATTTTCTTAACCTC
>JBJEJS010000044.1:0-4296 GCA_051878235.1 Candidatus Cryptobacteroides sp. | reverse complement strand
GACAAGGACGGACATCGACATCTTCGGACTGCCGAAAAGGGACGAGGAGTTCCTCAAGAAGTTCGACAGCCTCGTGCGGGAGAACATCAGCAACAGCGACCTCTCCAACGAGTTCCTCGCGGAGGGGATGAATATGAGCCTTTCGACGATGATGAGGAAGATAAAGAAACTGCTCAACACCTCCCCGAACAACTACATCCGCACCACAAGGATGTCGATAGCGGCACGGATGCTCCAGGATTCGCACGGGAACAACATCACGGAAATCTGCTACTCGGTCGGATTCTCCAATGTCTCGTATTTCGCGAAATGTTTCAAGGAGCAGTACGGTATGACTCCGACCGAATGGGTCTCAAGAAAACAGCCCTGAGAGGTCCTGAAGGGCTCCTGAAGCAAACTGACCGTTTTTTTGTGCAATTTGAATTTTTTCTTTTGACACAGGAAAACGGTCATTTTTAATTTTGTCCTGTCGGATTCCGTCCTGATGTCCGCATCAAGACAGGCGGACGGGAAGTCCCCTACGGGAAAGCCGCACAAAACAGACGAAGTCAACAACCACATAAAAGATGAAAACAAAATCAAAGTGCCTCGCAGTCCTGGCGGTCCTTGCCGTCAACGCCTGCAATGTCAGCACAGACAACAACAAAAGTCTCGATTATGATGCACTTGAAGTGAACTTCTCCGCCACGCTCGACGGGAGTGTCTGGAGCAAGGACGATGTCATCGGAGTCTATGCCTCCTGCTCGCGGGGAGGGAACACGACGCAGATGAGCGAACAGTCCCCTGCCTCATTCTTCCCGACAGATGACGGCCAGGCATCATCATCCCTTGTGAAAATGACCGTGAATGATGCAATCACGGCATTGAAAGGAGACAACGGATTCAGTTTTATGGCATTTATGCCTTACGACGGATCGAATGCCGACCCTGAGGCCCTCCCTGCGGACATCCCGGCAGAACTCACCTACGGAGAAAGCCCGCAGAACCTCTATGTGGCAAAGACGGTGGTGACCGGGGTCATAGCCCCCGTGAAGATGACCTTCTCCACCCCGTCCTGCCTTGTGAACCTCAGGATTCCTGACGACATCGTCTCCGAGAGCAACACGGTCCTCAAAAAGATGGTCCTGAAGCCGGCCTCGGATGGAAGCGGGAGCGAGATAGCCTACAAGGCGACCTTCAATCTGGAGACCTGGACCACAAACATTGTCGCAGGAAGCGGCTCAAAACAAATCACAATGGATTTCGGAGCCTCAGGGCTTGAGATGGAGTCAGGCTACACCGACATCAGTTTCCTGATGGCCCCGTTCACCGTCCCTGAAGACGGTTTCTCATTGGAATTCACCGACATAAAAGGGAACACGAACACCATCCCGTTCCTCAACAAGAAAATCGGGGAGAAATATCCGTCGGGGTCAGTCATAGACCAGACCCTGAGTTCATCAAGCGACGGAATCATCGGTTGCACATCCCCTGTGGAATGGCCTATAGGCTATGTGGACGGTGTCGGAGTCTTCAGCAACACCAGCCAGCCTCTGTGGAACCCGACCAAACTCAGCGGAAGTTCACGGGATTTGGAGCACATCTGGACCTCGACACAGCCTCAGGCGACGATGTCCTACATCATTTCCGCGGAGAATTCTGGAGTTCCTGTCTTCGAGACCAACAACTTCTCGCAGTACAATTATTCCGCAGGATGCGTGAAGGGCTCCTGGACAGGCGACTGCTTCGAGTTCTCCGTCCCTGTGAAGAAGTTCGAGGCAGGAAAGCAGGTGACCCTGACCCTGCCGACCTACGGAAGGGGCGCACCTCTGTTCTGGGATGTGGAATATCTGGACGGCCAGACCTGGAAATGCGACAGGACCTCCTGGACATCTCCTGACGGGCAGTTCACCAAGAACAGCACGCTGATGATCGAACACGGCAACAAGAACGGCTCATTCGAGGGCATAACCTACACCGTGAAGATGACCTTCGAGGAGGCCATCCCGAGCGGCTACCTCACAATCAGGCTCAAGGTGGCATACGGAGAATACATCACCAACAACAGCGCGACATACGCGACCACCTGCAAGACCATTGATGCTCCTATAACCGACGGGAGCTGCCTGTTCGCATTCGTGAACAAGTCAGGTAACAGCAAATCAATCAAAATCGAATGGTAGGAGGCTCTTATATGAAACATACACTCAGAAACATATTGATGACGGCGGCGGCACTCTGCTGCATATTGCCGGCATCCGCACAGCAGAGGACGGTCAAAGGCACTGTCCTTGACGAGAACGGCCTTCCGTTGGCAGGTGCCTCGGTGGTGGTTGAAGGAACAGGCAGGGGAACATCCACAGATGCCGACGGAAAGTTCGAGATTGCGGCATCCGAGGGCCAGACCCTCGTGTTCGACTTCCTCGGTTACGACACCAGGAAGATTGCATCGGGCAAGAATGATGTCATCTCCGTCAGCCTCTCCCCTTCCAGCGAATCGCTTGAGGGTCTTGTCTTCGTCGGCTACGGCGTGCAGAAGAAAGTGAATATGACAGGAGCGGTCGCTACTGTGGATTACTCCGACCTTGCGGAGTCCCGCCCTGCGACCACCACAGCGGCTATGCTCCAGGGCACGAGCGCGGGCCTTTATGTCTCCCAGACTTCCGGAAAGCCTGGCAGCGAGGGTGTCTCAATGAGAATCCGTGGAGTGGGAACTCTCAACAACTCCGCACCGCTTGTGATAGTGGACGGTTTCGAGGGGACAATAGAGAATGTGAATCCGCAGGACATCGCTTCTGTGTCCGTCCTGAAGGATGCCGCATCCTGCGCGATCTACGGAAACAGGGGCGCGAACGGAGTCGTGCTCATCACCACCAAGGACGCCAAGAAGGGGAAGTTCCATATCGAATACACGGGAATGGCTGCCTACCAGGAGCCTGAGCATTACTTCAATGTCATCAGCAACTATGCCGACTATATGGAGTTCATCAACGAGTCGGCCTGGCAGGTAGGAAAGGCGAATGTGTTCAGCCAGACGATGATAGACCTCTGGAGGGAAAAGGAGAAGGACCCTTACGGCATCGCCGACTCGGGCTATCCCAACTATGTAGCCTACCCGAACACGGACTGGATGAAGGCGATGTTCACCCCAGGAGTGTACCAGAAGCATTCCGTCACCGCAAGCGGCTCTTCCGACAGGATAAGATACCTGATGTCATTCTCATATATGGACAACCCGGGAGTCATCGACAATTCTGCGGTGAAGAAGTATTCCTACAGGGTCAACATATCCTCCAATGTGACGAAATGGCTTGAAGTCGGGGCGAAACTCTACGGCTACCGCCAGAACACGGAGATTGCGGACATAAGCGGCTCGATGACCCTGCTCTCAAGGGCAGTTCCGGGCATATATCCTTATTATGACGGGAAATACGGTTGGATGGAAAACCAGGAGCAGAGTTCCGAATCAAGGAACAACCTGTATTTCTTCAACAGGTACAAAGGCTCCAACTCCTCGAACTACATCAATGCGGCGGCATTTATGAACATCAGCCTTCCGCTGAACATAAAATATCACGCATCGTTCAACTACACCTACCGCGACGCCCTCCAGAAGCAGCACCCGACCCTCGGGGACGCATATTCCTTCAGCAGGAACGAAGTCGCATATTCCTACAACGACCTGAGCAAACTCTATCTGACCTACACCCAGTCGCACGACGACAGATGGGTGTTCCAGACCACCCTCGACTGGGCACAGAGTTTCGGGAAGCACGACATCACGGCGATGGTGGGCTTCGAGGCATACCAGTCCACAAGCCAGAGTTTCGTCTCCACAAAGACAGGCTTCGAGAATGATGTGCTGGACGAGCTTGACAATGTGCTTGAGGCGACATCCATCTCAGGAAGCAAGAGCGAATACACCGCAGCGTCAGTCTTCGGAAGGGTGACCTACGCCTACGGGAGCAGGTACCTTGCTGAGGTCAACCTCAGATATGACGGCTCCTCACGCTTCGCCCGCCGCTCACGCTGGGGATTCTTCCCTTCAGTTTCGGCAGGATGGAGAATCTCCGAGGAGGAGTTTATGAAAGGAAAGGGCGTGGACAACCTCAAACTGCGTGTCTCCTGGGGACAGTTGGGAAACAACTCCATCGGGAATTATGACTATCTCTCCACCTACGCCTCAGGCTATTCCTATCCTTTCGGAGGGAAACTCGCATCGGGCTCCGTGGCGACGCTCTCCAACGAACTCCTCGAATGGGAGACCACTTCCTCCATCGATGTGGGAGTTGAACTCGGGGTGCTGAGGAACAGGCT
>JBJEJS010000043.1:0-4311 GCA_051878235.1 Candidatus Cryptobacteroides sp. | reverse complement strand
CAGCCCCTTCTCGGTCCCGACAAGGAGCATCTCCGGGGAGGCCTCTGCGATTGACATCACAGGAGAGCCAGAGGGAAAACTGTCGAACCTCTCCATCCTGCGGTTCCAGCGGACAAGGGACGATTCCGTCCCGACCCAGAGAACGCCCTGTGAATCAAGTGACAATGTGTGGGTTATGTTGTCAGGCAGGCTTCCGGGGTCATCATCGTCGTGCATAAAAACAGTAAAACTGTTCCCGTCAAAACGGTTCAGTCCTTCCAGAGTCGCCATCCAGATATAACCATCCTTGTCCTGGCAGATGGAAAACACTGTGTTTTGTGAAAGTCCGTCGTCTATTGAAAGATTGGAGAAACGGATATGCCCCTCATTGGCGGCGTGGACTGAAGGCACCGCAGCGGTCAATAGGGCACAGACAAGCAGAAAAGTCAGCATAATATAAAATATTGCTCCAAATTAGGCAAATTTGTTGAAACCAACAACAAAATATTGACATTTCCGCATTTTAATTTTATGCAATATTGCACAATATTGAAAATGTTGGCTACAAAAATGGCAGGCAGGATGTTCCTGTTAAAATATATTTGCAAAAACTTCATCAGGACCCAAAAGACACATTATGCCCATATTTAATGACATCATCACGAGCGTGAAGCGTGCTTCCGCATTTTTGTTTCTGGCCGCAGCCGTATTCATTTCCTGCAGCAAGGAAGAAATCAAGGAACGGCCGTCCGGAGGCGACATAGACATCACCCTTCCCGACGAGCCCGTCGAAGGGGATGACAGCGGGGTGGACATCAGGCTCGGGGAAGTCATAAACCTCGGATACCCGGGATTGGAGAAAGTCAAGGAGGCGTGGAACGCAGGGAACTATTATCAGGCGGCGTGGAACTTGAGGGAATATTACCGCGAGAGGACTGATGTCAGGAACCCTCTTGTGGACCTGATAACCACCACCATCTCGGAAAGTGACCTCAACATCGCAGACCAGGCCACAAAGGAAAACGGCTACAGGTTTTATGTGAAGAACTATCAGGAAGGCACTGATCCCGCCACAGGACTTCCGCTCTACTGGTCCTTTTCGGACGGCAATGGGGGAATCGACTGGGAGTTTGTCCCGAAAGGACTGACAGAAAAGCAGTTCCTTATCCAGAAGCACCGTCACCAATGGATGGAGCCGCAGGCAAAGGCTTACTGGGTGACAAAAGACGAGAAATATATCCTCGCGTGGATAGATGTCTATTCAGACTGGCTGGAGACCTATCCCTGCCCCGGCGGGACAATCCCTTCCACCAATCCTGTAAAAGATATGTGGACCGACCTCCAGGCGACGAGCAGGACAATGGACCAGATCAATATGCTCCAATATTTCATACGGTCGGAGAATTTCACTCCCGAGTGGCTTTCCACCTTCCTTGTGGCGTTCCACGACTGTGTCGAGAGCATCAGGGCGAACTATTACCACACCTTCACAAGCAACCACAGGCTTTTCGAAGTGCAGGCGGTCTTCTACGCAGGCGTTATGATGCCTGAGTTCGTCAAGGCCCCGGAATGGGAACAGGAAGCGACCTCGGACCTTCTGAGGGAACTTGATGTGCAGTTCCTTGAGGACGGTATGCAGAACGAGCTGGACCCGAGTTACCATCTCGCTGTCTTCAACATATTCCACGACATCTACAGCGTGGCCCAGGCCAACGGAAGGCTTTCATCCCTGCCTTCCGATTTTATGGAGAGGCTTCACAAGCCGGCGGACTTTGCAAGGGACATTATGTTCCCCGACTACTCCGTTGAGAAATTCAACGACACGAGGGTTGTGGCCTCATCATATCTCGTGCGCAATTTCAAGGAATTCGCAGAAATGTTCCCTCAGGACAAGTCATTCGAATGGTTTGCGACAAAGGGGAAATCAGGCTCCGCGCCGGACTGGCTGATGGCCGCCTATCCTTATTCGGGATGGTATATGTTCCGAAACGGATGGACATCCGCCTCCACAATGCTTGTGCTGAAGAACAACAACAATCCGAACAACTGGTGGCATTGCCAGCCTGACAACGGGCACATCGCCCTTTACCGTAACGGAAGGCGTTTCCTCCCGGATGCCGGAGTGTTCACCTACGGAGGGTCCGACGCGGACAATGCCGTCAGGGACAGTTACAGGGCAACTTCCTCACACAACACGATGACGCGCTCAGGAGCGACCATTGCGGACGGCAGGATGCTTGGGGAAGGGCTTCTCTACGGGGAGGCTTCCGTCCAGGATGGGGCAGGGGACGCTTCGGGAAGCGGGACAATGTTCTGCACGGGAGCGGAAGTCTGCGATGCGGCTGTGGTACAGAATCCGTCCTACAGCGACCTGACCCACCGCAGGAGTGTCTTTTTCGTCAACCGGGAATTTTTTGTGATAGTCGATGAGGGATTCGGCAGCGGCTCAGGCTTCCCGGTCGAACTGAGTTTCCATCTGTGCGACCCTTTGGGATCGGTCACCATAGACAGTTACCAGAGCGGGATTTACGGTGCGCACACGACATTCACGGACGGTAACAATATGCTTTTCAAGACATTCTGTGAGACGACAACCGGATTCAAGACCGAAAGCGGCACCTCAAAACAGTCTGACGCGATCGGCGAAAGTGTTGACAGGAAATACTACAGGGTAAGCACGACAAAACCGTCCGGTGCCGCCTCCCGCCACATCACCGTCATCCACCCTCTCGGCTCAACCTCCGCCTTCCAGTCCCTCGCGGACGGCATCTCCGCCCAGTTCCTCGACCAGTCCCCAGCCGGCACTCCGGACTCAATGAAATGCCAGGTGACAGTCTCCGGCAGGACATTCGTTCTTGGATATGCCCTGTAAACAGAAATTTTGTTAACCGGTTTTAATTGCTATATTTGCCAAGTGTATTTGAAATTTCAGGATTTTACATACACTTATTTATATAAACACTAAAATTATATATATATGACAAATCTCTTAAAAAATCAGACGGGGGGGGGGTATTTAGCCCCATCTCTCCAAATTGTCTCTTGTGAGATAGAAAAATGCGTCCTTCAAGGCAGCATTGAAAGTACTACTACTACCGAGAAACTCGGTACTGAATACACCTTTGACTGGAGTAATGAAGAGGATCTTTATTAAGGAGGGAATACTATGAAAACAAGATATTTTCTTTTCATTGCCACGGCATTTGCAGCAATCGCCTGCACGAAGGACATAACAACAGAAAGCACCAATGAGGCACAACAAGAGGTCAGGCTCGTTCCAATGACTTTTACCGCCGGCTCTGATGACGCCTCTGACCCTGACAGCAAAGTTTCATTGGGAGGAGAAGACCTGAAGAGTGTTCTCTGGAGTGAAAGGGACCAGATAAAAGTGTTCGATGGAACGGAAAACAATCTCCCTGCATTTAATCTTGTCAGTGGAGAAGGAAAGACTTCCGGAGTATTCTCTGGACAAGTCAGTGAAGGTTTGTCGGATGGCACCACATTTTATGCATTGTACCCTTATCAGGCAGAGGCTGCATTCAATGCAAGTATTACAGTCGGCAGCAACACCTTCACTAATGCCATAACCGCCACTGTTCCATCTGAACAAATCGCCGTACCGAACAGTGTCCCTTCAAATGCCTTCATTGCAGCGGCATTCACAGATTCCGAAGGAAACTTTAATTTTCAGAATGTTCTCGGTCTGATAAAGTTTCAATTGTCGGACACTGATGTTCAGGACCTTGTCAGTGTCTCGATTTCAGGAAACAATTATGATTACATTGCGGGAGACATTTGTATTTCCTTTGACGAAAGCACCAAAGTAGTTAAAAATGACTACATCCGCGGAAAGGCTTTGAGCTATGTGACATTGACACCCAAAGAGGGAGAGTCCTTTCAAGCCAACACATCTTACTATTTCGCAATCAGACCATCTTCATTCAATCCGAGCAGCGGAACCAAAGGATTCACACTGACGGCAAAATATGCTGACGGCTCCTGCAAGCACATTTCCACAAACTCGGCTCCTGCCAAGTCAGTTTCAAGAAACACCGTTCTCAACCTCGGGACGGTCCCTTTCAAGACTGGACTTCCGAATGATCTCTATATTGCGTATCTGCACGGGCAGAACATCGATGCAGCAGGCACTATTATCAACAAGACAACATATTCGGATGCAAGTATTATAAAAGATAACGACAAGGCGGCATCAGGTACATCTGTAGTTTATTTTATAAAGCCAGGGCTCACCGGAGTCACAGTTGCACAAAATGCGGTCAATAAATTTATCATTGTCGGTTCGGATGCCAATACCAGATCTTCAGTATCTAT
>JBJEJS010000042.1:0-4311 GCA_051878235.1 Candidatus Cryptobacteroides sp. | reverse complement strand
CATCGACTCGGGAAATTTTGAGAAGTTGGAGAGATTCGGCAGGTATGTCCTGCGCAGACCTGAGCCGAAGGCCTTGTGGGACAAGACATTGTCAGAGGACGAATGGAAGAGGGCCACAGATGTGACCTTCCGCAGCGGGGCAGGTTTCGGCAAGGCGGGGAAAGAGGACAGCGGCACCTGGGAGAAACGCGGAAAGGCGGAGGACCAATGGATGATACGCTACAAGGGGGCACAGAGCCCTCTGGAGTTCTCCCTGAGACTGGGGCTGACGGCATTCAAGCACATCGGGGTGTTCCCGGAGCAGGCTCCCAACTGGGAGTTCATCTACCGCGAGACCTCTGGACTGGTGCGCAAGGCCCAGGCTGAGGGGAAGCCCAGGCCGAAAGTCCTGAATCTCTTTGCCTACACGGGGGCGGCGTCCCTTGCGGCAAAGGCGGCAGGGGCGGATGTCACCCATCTGGATTCCGTGAGGCAGGTGGTCACCTGGGCCAGGGAAAATATGGAATACAGCAATCTGGACAATATCCGCTGGGTCGTGGAGGACGCGATGAAGTTCGCCAAGCGCGAGGCGCGCAGGGGGAACACCTATCAGGGCATAATCCTTGACCCTCCCGCATACGGTCACGGTCCTGACGGGGAGAAATGGAAACTGGACGAATGCCTTTTCGAGATGCTGAACGAAGTGAGCGCGATTCTCGCCCCCATCGACAGTTTCCTTGTTCTGAATCTTTATTCAAACGGCTATTCGGCCATCCTCGGGGAAACCCTCGTGAGGCAGGCCTTCTGCCTGAAGACCGGCTGCAAGTCAATCGATTGCGGAGAACTGGTCCTGAGCGACTCCTACGGCAAAAACCTTCCGCTTAGCATTTTCGTGCGGATGACAAGGTGATTGCCGCTGTCAGGCAGAATCACCCGCGCTCGGCGGCCATCACTTCCTCTATTTCAGATGATTTTATCGGGAGACGGCGGAATCCGAGGCGGCGTGCCCCGTCAGGGGTGATCAGGACATCGTCCTCAAGGCGTATTCCTCCGAAATCGTAATATGAGGATTCGAGGAGGGAGTAATTGACGAACTCCCCGCCAAGAGACTCCTCCTTCCATTTGGCAATCAGGGCAGGGATGAAATATATTCCCGGCTCGTCTGTCACCACATTGCCCGCGCGGAGCCTGCGTGCCATCCTGAGGCTTCCCAGACCGAGTTGGGAGGATCGGGTCTGGTCAGGGTCATATCCCACGAGATTCTCGTCGAGGTCCTCCATATCGTGCACATCGATTCCCATATTGTGTCCCAGTCCGTGAGGCATAAACATCCCTGCGACACCAGCCTCGACCATCGAGGAGACATCCCCGCGCACGATTCCGACGGCTTTCAGGCCTTCAAGCATCCTTGCGGAGACGGCGAGGTGGACATCCCTGTAGGCAATCCCGGGGCGTGCCATCTCAAAGGCGAGGGAGTTGCAGGACTCCACTATGTCATATATGTCCTTCTGCTTCGGCGTGAACTTGCCGCTGCAAGGATAGGTCCTTGTGAAATCGGAGGCATAGTGGGTGTTGCTCTCCGCTCCCGCATCCACCAGGAGAAGCCGTCCCGGAGTGATGACCTGATGATGGAAATGGTTGTGAAGGGTCTCCCCGTTCTGTGAGAGGATTGTCGAGAAAGAAGTCCCCCATCCTTTCGAGAGGGTCACCCCGTCCATCACTCCGACAATGTCCTGCTCAAGCACACCGACACGGCATCCCTGCCTTGCGGCAGTGTGCATCAGATAGCCGATCTCACAGGCCTTGTCAATCTCCTCTATCTCACAGTCTTCCTTGACAAGACGCATTGAGATGACTGCCTTCACCAGTTCCTCGGACGCGCCCAGGGTCTTTCCGCTGAAAGGCTTCCTTGTCCTGACCGCCTCCGGGGAGAGTCCCAGAAGGGACGCCAGGCGCATAGTGTTGGCGTAGCGTGACGGAGGGAGGAAATGCACGGGACGGTCCTGCGCAAGGGCTTTGAGCACCGCCTCCTCAAATGCGGGAAGGTCCGCCGAGGAGTCCGCCCCCACAAGTTCCGCCTTGGAAGCGACTGTCGGCTGCGGTCCCATCCAGATGATGTCGTCCATATCCACATCGTTCCCGTAAAGGACTGCCGAGCCCCCGTCGAGGTCAAGGACAGCCGCAAAGTCAGGCTCATCGATTCCCCAATAGTACAGGAACGAACTTTCCTGACGGAACTTATAATCATTGCCCCTGTAGTTCTGCGGGGCTTCGGTATTCCCTAAAAAAACGGCTATGCCTCTCTTTCCCTGCTGCGCGCACTCCGACATCAATGCAATCAGGCGGCTGCGGCGGGACATATATACTTCCTTTTTGAACATATTGTTTGATTTATTTATTAGTCTGATCTCTCCATCCGCGAAAACGGGATGACACCATCTTTGCAAATATAACCATATTCCTTCAATAATTCCGGGAATATTCAGAATTTCGGGGCCATCCCTGCGGGAAAGGGGTCAGAATATAATCAGGAAGTCCTTCAACAGGGAACGGTAGGCATCGGAATAGCCTCCTGAGGCGAAATGGATGAACATCTCCTCACGGACAGGGGCGGCAAGACCTGCGCGGGAGGCGGAAAATTCCGCAATGATTCTCGAGAACGGCTTGCCTTGGACCGTGCCCACATAAAGGATGCGGAAAGGATGAAGCCCCACAGAAGCGGCACTCATAAGGAGTTCCCTTTCGCAGTCGGACGGCAGGATGAGGGAGACGCGCCCCGACGGGGAGAGATGCGAGGATGCGAAACCGAGGATTTCCCTGTAGGACATCGTCACGGCGTGCCTTGCGGAGCTTCTGCGCGGCTCGGGTGCCTTGAGAGATGACTCGAAATAAGGGGGATTGGAGAATATCAGGTCGAATGACAGACCGGGACTGTAGTCCTCAAGAGGACAGGGTATGGCCGTCAGGAAGCCATCCCAGGGGGAATTCCTGAAATTGAGCGCAGCCTCTGCGGCGGAAGGGGCATCCGAGTCTATTGCATATATGCTGAACGGGGCCTTGCCTGTATGCGGGACACCGGCTGAAAGGGACGAGAGCCTTTGTGCCGCCATCAGAGCGATTGTCCCTGTACCCGTGCCGGCATCAAGAAGGCATCGGTCGGAGGGCAGCACGGTCATTGCCCCGCCGAGAAGGACACCGTCGGTGTTGACCTTCATCGCAGAGGCCTCGTTCCTTACCGTGAATCTTTTGAATCTGAAATCCCCCACGGCTGTCAGATGTTTTCATCCGAGAACAATCCGTCCCTCATAAAAAGGGTGCGGTCACACATTGCAGCCAGTTGCGGGTCGTGGGTGACGATGACTATCGTCTGGCCGAGCCTGTCGCGGAGGGAGAAGAAGAGGTTATGAAGGTCCTCCTTGGTGCGGCTGTCAAGGTTGCCTGACGGCTCGTCGGCGAAAAGGACCGCAGGACCGTTCACGAGGGCCCTTGCTATTGCGACCCTCTGCTGTTCCCCTCCAGAGAGTTCCGACGGCTTGTGGGACACGCGCTCCGCGAGCCCGAGGTCGGAAAGAAGGGAGAGGGCAGTTTTGCGGGCTTCCTTCTGGCTCTTCCCGCCTATCAGGGCAGGCATCATCACATTCTCAATGGAAGTGAATTCGGGAAGGAGATGATGTGCCTGGAAGACAAAGCCGATCTTCTTGTTCCTGAATGCGGAAAGGGCGTTGCCCGAGAGCCTCAGGACATCCGTTCCGTCAATCTCAAGAGAGCCCGAATCGGGAGTGGAAAGAGTTCCGAGAATATGGAGCAAGGTGGATTTGCCTGCTCCTGAGGCTCCCATTATGGATATGACCTCAGATTTGGACACCTCCAGGCTGATGCCTTTGAGCACCTGCAGGTTACCGAATGATTTTGTTATGCCGCTTGCTTTTATCATAAACACAAGTTTCGCAAGTTCACAAACATCTGTTACCCTGAGGTTTGTGCGTCTTGCGAAACTTCTTCCTTCCGCACAATTCTCATCTACGTTACCCATCTCCTAAATCCTCTTCCTCAGGAAGAGGACTTACTATCGATGCTGAAGCATCTCCAAATATGGTGTTTCGCATTTGCGAAACTTGAGTCATATACCGCTCGCTCAAGCCCCGCGAAAGACACATATTATTCTAATGCCGTCGGCCTGCGGGCCAGTAAGGACAAAGTTAAGAAAAGTTTTCCGAAAGTTTTGCAGTTTCAAAAAAGATATGTATCTTTGCAGTCCAATTCGAAAGAAAAGGAAATCGGGGTGTGGCGCAGTTGGCTAGCGCATCTGGTTTGGGACCAGAGGGTCCTGTG
>JBJEJS010000041.1:0-4337 GCA_051878235.1 Candidatus Cryptobacteroides sp. | reverse complement strand
TCACCACCCACACCCCTGTCCCTGCAGGACACGATGCCTTCGATGAGGGACTTCTCAGGAAATACATAGGACATTATCCTCAGAGGTTGAAAATCGACTGGACCACGATGATGGGCCTTGGCAAGATCAATGCGGACGACATCAACGAGAAGTTCTCGATGAGCATCCTTGCAGCCAGCATCTCACAGGAGGTCAACGGCGTTTCGTGGCTGCACGGAAAGGTCAGCCGTGACATCCTCTCCGATATGTGGCCGGGCTATCTTCCTGAGGAACTCCATGTAAGTTATGTGACCAACGGTGTCCACTATCCTACCTGGACGGCCCCTCAGTGGAAGGAGATACATTCCCGCGTGTTCGGTGACGAGTTCCAGACCCACCACTATGACAAGTCCTGCTTCGAGGGAATCTACAAGGTTTCCGACGAGGAGGTCTGGAGCGTGAGGACTTCCCTCCGCAAGAGGCTCATCGACGAGATAAAGGACAGGCTCTCCAATCCATCGGAGACCAACCATTATTCTCCGCGCCAGATTGTCACCATCAAGGAGACCCTCCGCGACGATGTCCTCACAATCGGATTCGCAAGGCGTTTTGCGACCTACAAGAGGGCGCACCTGCTTTTCCGTGACCTTGACAGGCTCAAAGAGATTGTGAACGACCCGAGACGCCCTGTGCAGTTCGTGTTCGCCGGCAAGGCGCATCCTGCTGACAAGGCGGGACAGGATCTCATCAAGATGATTGTGGACATATCCAAGAGGCCTGAGTTCATCGGCAAGATTGTCTTCGTGCCTAACTACGACATCACTCTCGCCAAGTATCTCGTGCAGGGAGTCGATGTGTGGATGAACAACCCTACAAGACCTCTTGAGGCATCCGGAACATCAGGGGAGAAGGCCGCAATGAACGGCGTTATGCACTTCTCCGTGCTTGACGGATGGTGGGTCGAGGGCTACAAGCAGGGTGCCGGATGGGCACTTCCGATGGAAAGGACCTACGATGACCAGAACTATCAGGACGAACTCGACGCAGCCACCATCTACGGAACAATCGAGAACGAGATTGCCCCTATATTCTATAATGTGAATCCTGCGACAGGACGCTCTTCCGACTGGATAGAGTACATCAAGAACACGGTGGCTATGGTTGCCTGCAACTTCACCACCAACAGGATGCTCACGGACTATATCAACCAGTACTATGAGCCGCAGTCCAGGAGGGTCGGATCCCTCGTGGCCGACGACTACAAGGTTGCCCGTGAGATTGCCCTCTGGAAGAAGCATATGCGCAGGGAATGGCAGAATGTCGGCGTAATCTCAATGGTTAAGCCTGACAGTTCCTACAACAACCTTTCCCTCGGGAATGAGTTCTCCGCCGAGGTGGTGCTCAGCATCGGTGACCTCCAGCCTGAGGAGATTGGGGTGGAGATGCTGTTCGCGACTGCGGACAACAAGGGCAGGCTCCACATCCAGGAGAAGTTCGATTTCACGCCTGTGTCCTGCAATGACGGAGTTGCGACCTACAAGGCCTCAGTCCTTCCTGAGACCACAGGCCTTTACCAGGTTGCGGCAAGGATATATGCGAAGAACTCGCTCCTGCCTCACAGACAGGATTTTGAACTTGTAAGATGGTTGTAGCGACCGGATTCTTTGACGGTGTCCACATCGGGCACCGCCTCGTGATCGCCCAACTTGTCGAAGCAGCGAAGACATTCGGGGATGAAAGCCTTGTGTTGACATTTTGGCCTCATCCCCGAAATGTACTTCAAAAGGAGGCCCATTCATTGCGCCTGCTTTCCTCCCTTGACGAAAAGAAGGAGATGCTGAAAGGTCTTGGGGTTGACAGGGTTGAGGTCCTTCCTTTCACCCGTGAGTTCAGCCGCCTTTCCGTACGGCAGTATCTTTCCGAGTATGTGGCGGGACGCTTCGGCGGGACAAAGATTGTCCTCGGCTATGACAACAGGTTCGGCTGCGAGGATGATTCTGAAAATATCGCCGCTGTGGCTGCCGACCTCGGTCTGGAGGTGGTGAATGCCCCCCGGTGCTCCTCGGAGACGGGTATGGCGGTCAGTTCCACCTGGATACGGGCGATGATTTCCGCAGGAGATGTGGAGGAGGCGTCCCGCCTTCTGGGCTACAATTACAGCCTTTTCGGAGTTGTGGTCGCAGGAGACCGCATAGGCAGGACCATCGGCTTCCCTACGGCGAATATGCAGTTGTACGAGCCCCTGAAACTTCTTCCGGGCAACGGCGCGTATCTCGTGAGGGTCTCCGTCCTCGGCGAGGAGCACTACGGGATGTGCAACATCGGGGTCCGTCCGACCGTGAGGGTCGGGAACGCGACCACAATCGAGACGCATATATTTGATTTTGACGAGGACATATATGGACTTGATATCCGTGTCACCTTCCTCCGCCGCATCAGGCCGGAGGCGAAGTTCGTCTCCCTTGACGCTCTGAAGGCGCAGTTGGAGGAGGACAGGAGGATGATATATTCGGAATTGATGCCCACAAGGTTTGACGGATAGGCGAAAAGTTGTTTTTCGAAAATATTTACTATCTTTGCAACTGACGAGGGTTCTGTGTAGGAATACAACAGGACTCCTTTTTAATTTTGTGATTGGAGTTTCGCGTAGGCGGAACTTGTGTTTTGTAATTATTAAACCTAATTGTTATGGCTTTACATTATATGACCCAGGAGGGTCTTGACAAATTGAAGAAGGATCTGGCTGACGCATTGGCCCAGCGTCCTGTCATCTCTGCCCAGATCGCTGAGGCAAGGGATAAGGGGGATCTTTCGGAAAATGCTGAATATGAGACCGCAAGGGAGGCACAGGGACTTCTTGAACTTAATATCTCAAAACTTCAGGACCTTGTGGCAAACGCCCGTGTCATTGACGAGTCGCAGATTGGCACTGACAAGGTGCAGATGCTCAACAAGGTGAAGGTGAAGAATCTGACTGTGGGCTCCGTGATGGAGTTCACCCTTGTGGGGGAGAACGAGGCTGATTTCGCCTACGGCAAACTCGCGGCGACCACCCCGATAGGAAAGGCTCTTATGGGACATTCCAAGGGAGAGATTGTCGAGGCCCACGTCCCTTCAGGAATAATGAAGTTCGAGATTCTTGACATCACTCTGTAAGGTTATGGCGACGATTTTCACCAAGATAGCCAAGGGGGAGATTCCTTCCTACAAGGTTGCGGAGAACGAGGATTTCTACGCTTTCCTTGACATCGCCCCGCTTGCAAAAGGGCACGTGCTTGTCATCCCAAAGCATACGGAGGACGACTATATCTTCAACCTTGACGGAGGGACATATTCGGGACTTTGGGAATTTGCCCGCAAGGTCGCTGTGGCATTGAAGAATGCGGTGCCCTGCAAAAGGGTAGGGGTCGCGGTCCTCGGAATGGAGGTGCCTCACACCCACATCCATCTTGTCCCTCTCAACAAGGAGTCGGATATGGATTTCCGTAAGGCTAAACTTGAACTGACACCGGAGGAGTTCTCTGCGGTGGCTTCTTCAATATTTGAGGAATATGAAAAACTATAGATATTTTTTACAGACGGCGGCATTGTGCGCTGTCTTGTGTCTTGCGGCTTGTTCGCGTAACGCCTCAGTAAGTGGCACATTGCAGCAGGCTCCTGATTCTGAGGTCATTGTCAGGCTTCTTGACATAAACAGATATGAGACCATCGACACGGTGAAGACCGCTTCGGACGGCTCTTTCTCGTTCAAGGTTAAGGTCGCTCAGGGCGATCCTGAATTTGTGTATCTGTTTTACGGTGACACGAAGGTCGCTTCCCTTCTTCTTGAGAGGGGGGACCGTGTGAGTGTGGAAGCCGACACCCTCGGACATTATTCTGTGGAGGGCTCCGACGAGAGTGTGAGGCTGATGGATGTGGAGAAGTCCTTCTCGGAGTTCTCCAAGGAGTTCATTGCCCTGTCTGATGCCCTCGGGACCGCCCGTGAGGACTCTCAGGAGGCGGCGGACCTGCGCAGGGAACTGGCACAGTCATATATAAGATATTATAGGGACAGGACGAAGTTCGTGATGGAGAACTCCCATTCCCTGACTGTTGTGCCTGTCCTCTATCAGACGATCGCTCCCGGCTTCCCTCTTTTCGGACAGCAGACGGATGCGATTCATTTCAAGAATATAAGCGATTCCCTTTCGACCGTATATCCTGATTCGAAATATGTCCGTGCATTGAAGCAGGAGGCTGAAAGGAGGTTCCGTGTCCTTGAATTGAACTCAAAGATACAGAACGCCGAGCCTGTGGACTTTCTCGACATAGATCTTCCTGATGTCAAGGGAGAGAAGAGAAAGCTGTCCGAACTCGAC
>JBJEJS010000040.1:0-4342 GCA_051878235.1 Candidatus Cryptobacteroides sp. | reverse complement strand
GCTGCAATCTTTCCGGTTGACCACCAGGGATTGTCAAAGACAAGCCTTTTCATTATCTGTTCTTTCTGTTGTTGATCATACTTGTTCATATCATTGCATTTTAATAGTGCAAATTTAATAAATTTCTCTTAATAATACCTATATAGGCAAAATAAGACAGAAAATATTTCTTATTCTTACATTTTACCCGGCAACAGCCATTTTCTCTTGCCCTAGTTTGACAGTTATTTACACTATACTCCAGGCAGGTCAGGAATCCTTCGGGTGGATCTCGATTTTGGATTTGGGGATGAAATAATATTTTACGGCATCGGCGGCGGCCCTTTTGTCAGAGGCGATGACCTTGGAGGCCTTGCGGAGCCACTTGCGGTGCTTGACATTCAGATAATGCCTGCTGAGCCAGTTGCAACGGTTCCTTTCGCGGAGGAATCCGAAATCCTCCACGACCACGACCCATTCATTTTGTTCATTTCTGTACTTGCGCATAGTCAAAACACTCACAAATTTACACACTTTTTTCTAACTTTGCCCCTCGGAAATCCTAAAAGAACAGGTTTGTGTCCTGTTCCATAATACAAATCGCCTATGAGACTATATTTTGCCATTCTGCTTCTGCTGCTGACCGCCTGTATGGGGATGAAAGTGCGGGGGCAGATTGATCCCACCCAGGTGCAGGTGACCAATCCGATAGTGTTTGACCTGGAAATCCAGCAGATAAGGATGTCTCATCTCCCGTCCTTCCGCCACCATTATGACGATTATCTCCAGTATTCTCCCGCAGCCCTGATGCTCGGGCTCAAGGCTTTCGGGTACAAAGGCAGGAGCGTATGGGGCAGGATGCTCGTGAGCGACGCTTTCTCTGCGGGGATAATGGCAGGTGTTGTCAACGCATTGAAATATTCCGTCAGAAGGATGCGTCCTGACGGCTCGTCAACAAATTCATTCCCGTCAGGGCACACGGCAACGGCGTTTATGGCAGCGACAATGCTGCATAAGGAATACGGATGGAAAAGTACCTGGTTCAGTGTCGGGGGCTACACCGTGGCGACGGTCATCGGCATCTCGCGCGTAATGAACAACAGGCATTGGACGACGGACATTATGGCAGGAGGGGCCATCGGGGTCGGCTCGGTGCATCTGGGATATTTCCTGAGTGATCTGATATTCAAGGACAAGTATCTTCTTGACGGCTATGAGCGCCCGGACCCGTTCTCTTTCGACCCCGACCGCAAGTATTACGAGGCGGGGTTCTGGTTCTCCCGCAGGTTCGTGGTCGGGAAAGCCACGGACAAGGAGGCTGGGCTTCTGCCTTCAAGCGGGAGCTCGGCAGGACTTTCCGTGATGATTCCGCTGATTCCGCGCTCCGGACTGGCGGTGCGGGGGGGGCATCAACCAGCTGGGCTTCCGGAACATCGACTCGGACAGGGCATATACCACCCCGCATTCGGACCTCAGGTCTGTGAATATGTACAATGTGCTTGTGGGGGGATTCTGGGTCTATCCTTTCCCTAAAATCGTGGAGTTTGACCTCAAAGCCCTTCTCGGCTACGACTGGAATCCCTTCGGAAACGGGATTGATTTTGTCGCACAGGGGGCTGTGGCAATCCGCGCGGGGGAATTTTTCAGAATAAAGGCCTTTGCCGAGTTCGAGACATTCTATCTCAGTCAGCAAAAGCCTTTTGCAAATTCTTTCTCAATCGGGTTCTCCAGCTCCTTCTGCTGGTGAGGCCTAAAAGGTGACTTTGACCTTGAAGATGGCTTTGTGGATGGTGCCTTCTCCGATCAGAGGGGCGTGGGCTGTCTCAGGAGCGAAAGTGACCACACCGCCTTTCTCGACTGTCACAGTCTCCTGCACGGGATCTTTGTAGAACATTATGTCCTTCTCGGTGTTGAACTCACCGTCAGGCTCAGTGCACTCGGTGCGGGGCTTCACTCCGAAAGTCTCGGACTTTGAGAGAGGTACCTGGATGTCGATGTACTTGTCGTGGACCTCCAGGCGTGCCTGCTGAGGCGTTTTCATCTGGCTGTCAACGATGTTCACAAAAAGATTGTCTCCGTCAAGGATGTGTTTCCCGTTCTCGAGGGCGTTCAGATCATTGTTCCGTATATACTCCATTGCGGCGGCATAGTACGGGTTTTCCATCAGATTTTTTTCCATTATTGTGGTTGTATTTTAATATTGACAGCAAATATATACAAAATTTGTCTTACCTTTGCCACCGGATTGCTCTGGTGTTGGAACTGGTAGACAAGAGGGACTTAAAATCCCTTGCCCCGAAAGGGGCGTACGGGTTCGATCCCCGTCCGGAGCACAGAAAGGGTTATGGGGTCCAGTCGCGTACGCAACGGATGGTTGTTGTTGTATTGCTTATCGTTATATAACCCTTATTAACCTGCCAGCTTCCTTGGTTTACCGTGTCATTCCCATTTCCCAGAATACCGTTTGAATATAAGGTCGAAACCATACAATAGCCCGACCACCAGTCATCGTCGTCGCAATTCAGACTGAACAAGGCCCCTTCACGGACATTCGGAATCCTGTACCCGTCAGGGCATATCTGGACATTCGCCTCTATGTCGGCTTTCAAGTCAGTATATGACTCTCCGGAATAAGTCACCAGTTCCCCCGTCTCGAAACCTTCGTAAACCCTTGACATCTCTGAGAACTCGTTGGCGGGCTCCAGTTCCCTGGTCGTGTAGAACCTCTTGGATTTCTCATTGATGTTCGACAGGTCAAAATAGTAAACCGACGACGAAGTCACCGTACCCGACGGTTTGATCACGGAATAAAGGGGGGCAGGCAGATTTTCAGAAGCATCGACAATTGTCGAGGATGTCGGTTCGGAGATTCCGAAATTCCTCACACACCTGATTGAATAAGGAGCCGGTTTAGAATAACGGTCTCCATATTGGCTCACGGACACACCCTCCTCTGCCCACATCACATAAGGTAGATTGGCTCCATAATCCGTGCTGCTGATGATGTGACGACGCCATTTGTCGGCTCCGTCATACGGACCTGAGCTGATTGTCCCCGTGCTGTTGGCATCCTCAATGGTGTAGAGCTGCGCCTCGGCACTCAGTCCGAGTCCTCCGACATAAAGGCCGTACAGCTGGTCAAGGGAAGCGATGTACCAGCGGACTTCCTCAGGGTCGATCTTTCCGTTGCCGTTGTTGTCGCGGTTTCTCACAAGAGGGGCATACCGGAGCACTTCCTTGCCGTCCTTAAGAAATCCCATCACATAGCCGGAATACCTCGAATCCGTCCCCACATACTCAAAATCATTCTCCCTGTCGAAAGTCACGAAGTCGCTCCACAACACATCCTGGAAACTGCTTCCGGAGACAAGCCCCCAAAGACAGGCGGAATTGAACAGTCCGTTTGTTTTTGAAGTGTTTCCTGAGGCGGTCACACCCGACGGAGAGGAATTCAAAGTTTCATCCGTGTTGTAGAAGAAAAGGCAACTCTCCTGAGTCTCGTCCTCCGTCTCACAGCCCCAGCCTGAGGCGAGACCGGACTTGTCCAGGTTGTAAGGGGTCTGGATGGAGCGCTGGCGGATGGTGATGACGCTTCCCGTGGCGGAGCTTTCCTTGTCGAAACTCAGGGAGGCATCGCAGAGGATGTGCATCAGGCGGTTCGGCTGGTTGACGAAGGTCTTCCAGAGTTCGCTCTTCGGGACATCAGGGGTGAAAGGATGCTCTTCGTAATAGAACTCGTCCACGAACACCGTCATATACAGCCTCTTCCTGAACCAGACCCCGTTGGGGTCGGAGGAAGGGTCGTTCACCTCCGCTCCCGGATGGTTGCTGTTGTACCAGTCCAGCCACTCCTCGTCGAACTCCACACGGAAATCATTCGTCTGCCCTGCGTCCAGACGGCGCTTCTGCTCCTTGATGTAGGCCGTGAAACCGAGCACATCCATCAGGTCCGCCTCGGTCAGACCGTGCTCAACGCCGTTTGTGACCAGAGTGTGGGTACTCTCATAGTATTTGTAGTCCACTCCGTCCTCAGGGTCCCCCGGCCACGGCATATTGTTGTGTGAGAAGGGGGTGGTCCCGCCGGAGTAGGTGTAGGTGTTCCCGTTGTAGGTGTAGGTGGCGTCACTTGAAATCTTGTTGGGAAGGAAATGCACCCATTTGTAGTCCAGACCGGACGGGATCTCAGTGTCACCGATCTTGTCAGGAACTCCCTCCTTTCCGTAAGGGGTCTTCACATACCAGGTCACATTGTTCGGCTCGATGTAGGCAGCGTCGAAGCAGAACACCCTCTGGCCGTAGTGCGCGTCGAAGGTGAAGATGGACTCCTTGGCCACATAGACGGAACCGGCCGCTCCCGGCTCCT
>JBJEJS010000039.1:0-4344 GCA_051878235.1 Candidatus Cryptobacteroides sp. | reverse complement strand
TAGAGCATTAGCCTTCCAAGCTAAGGGTCGCGAGTTCGAACCTCGTCTTCCGCTCAAACTACGCCAGTGTAGCTCAGGGGTAGAGCGCTTCCTTGGTAAGGAAGAGGTCGAGAGTTCAAATCTCTCCACCGGCTCTGCTTTTGTTGTATATAATACTCATAAAAGATAAAATTATGGCTAAAGAAACCTTCAAAAGAGACAAGCCGCATGTTAACATCGGTACAATCGGCCACGTTGACCACGGTAAAACAACTCTGACCGCTGCAATTACTACAGTGCTTGCAAAACAGGGTCTTTCTGAACTCCGTTCATTCGACTCAATCGACAACGCACCAGAGGAGAAAGAGCGCGGTATCACTATCAACACTGCACACGTTGAGTACCAGACTGCAAAACGTCACTATGCTCACGTTGACTGTCCGGGCCACGCTGACTATGTGAAGAACATGGTAACAGGTGCCGCTCAGATGGATGGTGCAATCCTCGTTTGTGCCGCTACTGACGGTCCTATGCCTCAGACCCGCGAGCACATCCTTCTCGCACGCCAGGTGAACGTCCCTAAGATCGTTGTGTTCATGAACAAGGTTGACCTTGTTGACGATCCTGAGATGCTTGACCTCGTGGAGATGGAACTCCGTGACCTCCTTTCATTCTACAACTTCGACGGCGACAACGCTCCTGTTATCCGTGGCTCTGCTCTTGGAGCCCTCAACGGTGACCCACAGTGGGAGGAGAAAGTCCTCGAACTGATGGATGCTGTTGACGAGTACATTCCGCTTCCTCCACGTGACAACGAGAAACCGTTCCTTATGCCTATCGAGGACATCTTCTCAATCACAGGTCGTGGTACTGTAGCAACAGGCCGTATCGAGACTGGTGTCATCCACGTTGGTGAAGAGGTTGAGATCGTAGGTCTCGGCGAAGAGCCTAAGAAGACTACCGTCACAGGTGTCGAGATGTTCCGCAAACTCCTCGATCAGGGAGAAGCCGGTGACAACGTAGGTCTCCTCCTCCGTGGTATCGACAAGAAGGAAATCAAGAGAGGACAGGTGCTTGCTAAACCAGGCGTCATCCACCCTCACCAGAAATTCCAGGCTGAGATTTACGTCCTGAAGAAAGATGAAGGTGGCCGTCATACTCCTTTCCACAACCACTATCGTCCACAGTTCTTCATCCGTACCCTTGACATCACCGGAGAGATCGCTCTTCCAGAGGGAATCGAGATGGTAATGCCTGGAGACAATGTGACAATCACTGTTGAGCTCATCTACCCAGTTGCCCTTAACGAGGGACTCCGTTTCGCAATCCGCGAGGGTGGCCGTACAGTAGGTGCAGGACAGGTTACCAAGATTCTTGAATAATTTCAACAATCTATAAAGAAAATGGGTGTCCGTTCCAGATGCCCATTTTCTATCCACAGGGGAATAGTATAAGGGTAGTACAGAGGTCTCCAAAACCTTTAGTCTGGGTTCGAATCCTGGTTCCCCTGCAAAATATCAAAGGTTACGATTTGATAATGTTTAACAGACATCACAACACGCTTCCAACCTGTGATGTCCATTAACAGTAAAGATGAGAAAGTTCATTAACTATCTTAAAGAGTCCTACACGGAGTTGACAAAGAAAGTCTCCTGGCCGTCCTGGAAGGAATTGCAGAGTTCTGCGATTCTTGTAATGGTGGCTTCAGTCATTCTTGCTGTTGTCATCTTCGCGATGGATTTTGCTTTCGATCATCTGATGCGTGCAATCTATACCCTGTAATCAGTCGTTTACTATGAGTGAAGGCAACAAGAAATGGTATGTGCTGCGCGCTGCAGGTGGGAAAGAGAAAAAAGCCAAAGAGTATCTCGAGAAGGAGGTAGAAAGGCGTGGTATGCAGAATCTGGTTTCTCAGGTTCTTGTTCCGACAGAGAAGGTATATAAAATCCGTGATGGTAAGAGGATCTGTACTGAGAGACTCTTATATCCGGGTTATGTGCTTGTCGAGGCGGAACTGACAGGCGAACTCCAGTATATCATCCGCAACGAGATTCCCCACATGTCAGGTTTCCTTACAGAAAAAGGAGGAAACAGCAAGGCTCCGGACGAGAAGGTTCCGGTCCCAATCAGGGATTCTGAAGTGAAGAGAATCCTCGGGGAACAGGACGAGAACGTCGCAGGAGACGGAGAGACCGTTGTTGACTACACTGTCGGAGAGGCTGTCAAGATTACTGACGGACCTTTCAATGGTTTCGACGGAACTGTGGAGGAGATTGTCGAGGAGAGGAGCAAACTCAAGGTTATGGTAATGATTTTCGGCAGGAAGACCCTGCTGGAACTCAACTTTACACAAGTAACAAAAGAATAACAGAATTATGGCAAAAGAAGTTACCGGGTTCATTAAACTCCAGATCAAAGGTGGCGCTGCCAATCCATCACCTCCAGTAGGACCGGCTCTCGGTTCGAAAGGTTTGAACATAATGGATTTCTGCAAGCAGTTCAATGCCCGCACCCAAGACAGCGCAGGAAAAGTATTGCCGGTAGTAATCACAGTTTACAGCGACAAGTCATTTACTTTCGAAGTAAAGCAGCCGCCTGTGGCAGTTCAGCTCAAAGAAGCTGCAAAAATATCTTCCGGCTCAGCGGAGCCTAACAGGAAGAAAGTCGCAACCATCACTTGGGATCAGGTTAAGGCAATCGCAGAGTCAAAGATGCCGGATATGAACGCATTCACCGTGAAATCCGCAATGACAATGGTTGCAGGTACCGCAAGGAGTATGGGTATCAAGGTTGAGGGAGAATTTCCCGCTGACATCAAATAATCACACGCAAAATGAGTAAACTTACAAAAAACCAGAAAATGGCCGCAGCAAAATTTGATGCTGCCAAGGAATATAAGTTGGCTGATGCTTGCGCGCTCGTGAAAGAGATTACCTTCACAAAGTTTGATGCGTCAGTTGAACTTTCAGTCAACCTCGGCGTTGACCCACGTAAGGCAAACCAGATGGTCCGCGGCATCGTGACCCTTCCTAACGGAACAGGAAAGGAGACAAGAGTCCTTGTCCTCTGTACTCCTGACAAGGAGGCTGAAGCAAAGGCCGCAGGTGCGGACTATGTCGGACTTGACGAGTTCATCGACAAGATCAAAGGCGGATGGACAGATGTTGACGTCATCATCTGTACTCCTTCCGTGATGGCAAAAGTCGGTGCAATCGGTAGGATTCTCGGTCCAAGAGGCCTTATGCCTAACCCTAAGACAGGAACAGTGACTATGGAAGTAGGCAACGCCGTCAAAGAGGTCAAGGCAGGTAAGATCGACTTCAAGGTTGACAAGACCGGTATCGTTCACGCAGCAATCGGAAAAGTGTCATTCACTGCCGAGCAGATCTGCCAGAACGCGCAGGAACTTATCAACGCAATTCAGAAGTTGAAACCGCAGAACCTGAAAGGAACCTATATGAAGGGTGTTTCCATCTGCTCTACAATGAGCGCAGGCATCCACGTGGATATGAAAACAATCAGTGCTGAATAAAAAAGTTCAATGTTATGAGAAAAGAAGAAAAAGCCCAGATAATTGAATCGATTTCAGCACAGATCCAGGAGACTCCGAATTTCTATGTTACGGACATCTCCGGTCTTAATGCTGGACAGACGACCAAACTGCGTCGTGCCTGCTTTGAGAAGGACATCAAACTGATTGTGGCCAAGAACACACTCATTCTCAAGGCTATCGAAAAACTTGGAATTGAGGAGGCCAAACTGCTCTTCCCTACCCTCGAAGGCCCTACAGCCCTTATGTTCACAGAAGCTCCAAACGCTCCGGCAAAACTCATCAAGAAATTTGCCGAGGAAGGTTTCCCTAAACCGGAACTTAAAGGAGCATATGTGCAGGAGTGCGCATTCGTAGGCGCTGACAAACTTGGCGAGCTGGTAAGCATCAAGTCACGCGAGGAACTCATCGGAGACATCGTAGGATTGCTCCAGTCACCTGCAAGAAATGTGATTTCAGCACTGCAGTCAGCAGGCGGAAAACTCGCAGGTATCGTCAAGACCCTTTCAGAAAGAGAGTAAATAATTATAAACAATCAAATATTAAACACTATGGCAGATATTAAAGCACTTGCTGAAGAGTTGGTTAACCTTTCAGTGAAAGACGTTCAGGAACTCGCACAGATCCTGAAAGATGAGTACGGAATCGAGCCGGCTGCAGCAGCAGTCGCAGTCGCTGGTCCGGCAGCAGCCGCTGAGGCAGCACCGGCAGAGCAGACCGAATTCAATGTGATCCTCAAATCAGCCGGCCAGGCTAAACTTAATGTCGTAAAGGCTGTTAAGGACATCACAGGTCTCGGACTTAAAGAGGCAAAA
>JBJEJS010000038.1:0-4360 GCA_051878235.1 Candidatus Cryptobacteroides sp. | reverse complement strand
TTGCAGCCCTCAGGGCGTTCTCCATCCCGTCAACCGCACGCTCGGCATAGACTCCTGTGGCGGCCTCTATCCTGCGCACTCCCGCTGCGACCGCACTTTCGGACACAATCTTGAAGAAGCCGATCTGGCCTGTCGCGGCTGCGTGGCATCCTCCGCACAGTTCCACGGACTCTCCGAACCTGACAACCCTCACGGTGTCCCCGTATTTCTCCCCGAACAGGGCCATAGCCCCTGCCGCCTTTGCCTCTTCCATAGTGGCGGAGCGGTTTTCCTCAAGAGGGGAGTTCTCACGGATGAGTTCATTTACCCTGAGTTCCACCCTGTCGATCTGCTCGTCGGAAAGTTTCTCGAAGTGGGAGAAGTCGAAACGGAAATATGAATCGGTCACAAACGAGCCCTTCTGCTCCACGTGAGTCCCGAGGATTTCCCTGAGGGCCTTGTGGAGAAGGTGGGTGGCGGTGTGGTTTGAGGAGATCTGCCTCCTGCGGACGGCATCCACCACGAGGGTGAACGGCACGCTGCAGTCCGACGGAATCCTGTCGGCGATGTGTATTGTGAGGTTGTTCTCCTTTATTGTGTTGATGATGTTGATCTTCTCGCCGTTCTCGGAGATGATGTGGCCTGTGTCTCCGACCTCTCCTCCCATCTCGGCATAGAACGGGGTCCTGTCAAAGACCAGTTGGTACATCGTCTTGTTCTTCGCCTTGACGGTGCGGTGCCTTGTGAGGGTAGCCCCCTCTACGGTGGTCAGGTCATAGCCGAGGAACTCCACACATTCGCAGTGCTTGAACTCCACCCAGTCGCCTGACTCTATGGCCGTGGCGTTGCGCGCCCTTTCCTTCTGTTTGAGAAGTTCCGCGTCAAACTCCTCGAGGTCAATCTTGAAGCCGTTCTCGGATGCGATCAGTTCGCTCAGGTCAATCGGAAACCCGAAAGTGTCGTAGAGTGTGAACGCATCCTTGCCGCTGATTGTCTTTGTGGCGGCCGACTTTTCCATTATGTTGTCCATCAGGCGGATTCCCCTGTCCAAAGTGCGGAGGAAAGCCATCTCCTCCTCCTTGATGACCCTTTCAATCAGAGGCCTCTGGCTGACAATCTCAGGATAGAACTCTCCCATATCGTCCGCCAACTGTCCGACGAGACGGCAGAGGAACGGCTCGTTGAATCCGAGGAAGGTGTAGCCGTAGCGCACGGCACGGCGCAGGATTCTCCTGATGACATAGCCCGCCTTGACATTGGAAGGGAGCTGGCCGTCGGCAATGGAGAAACTGATTGCCCTGATGTGGTCCGCGATGACCCTCATAGCCACATCCTCCTGTGCGGATACCCCATATTTGTGCCCTGAGAGTTCCTCTATCTTGCGGATCATTCCCGTGAAGACATCCGTGTCATAATTGCTGGTCTTGCCCTGGAGAGCCATACAAAGCCTCTCGAAGCCCATTCCCGTGTCTATGTTCTTGTTCGGGAGCGGCTCGAGTTCCCCGCTTGCCTTCCTGTTGAACTGCATAAACACAAGATTCCATATCTCGATGACAAGATGGTGTCCCTTGTTGACAAGGTCCTTCCCAGGAATCTCCGCCCTCTCAGCGTCGCTGCGGAGGTCGATGTGGATTTCGCTGCACGGACCGCAAGGACCTGTGTCGCCCATCTCCCAGAAATTGTCGTGCTTGTTCCCCAGAAGCACCCTGTCTTCAGGAAGGTGCTTCCTCCAGGCCTCAAGCGCTTCGGTGTCAAGGCTTGTGCCGTCCTCTGCAGAGCCTTCGAAGACAGTCGCGTAGAGCCTTTCCTTATCAAGTTTATATACTTCCGTCAAAAGTTCCCACGCCCAGTCGATGGCCTCCGTCTTGAAATAGTCCCCGAAACTCCAGTTCCCGAGCATCTCGAACATCGTGTGGTGGTACGAGTCGTGCCCCACTTCCTCAAGGTCATTGTGTTTTCCGCTGACCCTCAGGCATTTCTGGCTGTCGGTCACCCTTTTGTACTTGGGTGTGCTGTTCCCGAGGAACCAGTCCTTGAACTGATTCATACCTGCGTTTGTGAACATAAGTGTCGGATCGTTTTTCACGACCATAGGAGCCGAAGGGACAATGGTGTGTCCCTTGGAGGCGAAGAAGTCCAGATAGGCTTTTCTTATCTCTTTGGATGTCATATCTTTACAAATTTTCTTATTCTTTTTCGGAGCCACAGCGGGACACTCCGGCCCCCTTCTATGGCAAAATAACTCGCAAAATTATAATTTTTTCCGGAAAAAGACTATCTTTGCGCCCATGCCTGAAATTAAAAAGTATATTTTTGATCCCAAGACGCTGACTTACCAGATGGTGAAGCGGCCTCGCAACGCCAAGTTGACGAGGTTTGCCCTGCATTTCCTCATCACTTTCTGTGCAGCCGTCCTGAACATCTGGATATACACCTCTGTTTTGGGCTTCGAACTCCCCAAGACGGTGATGCTCAAAAAGGCGAATGCCGAATGGGTCACCAAGGTGGAGGTCATACGCAATCATCTTGACGAATACGACGCCGCCCTGACGATGCTTCAGGTCAGGGACGACGACATCTACAGGTCGCTTTTCGGAATGTCCCCCATCTCCCGTGAGGTGAGGAACGCGGGCTTCGGAGGAGTTGACCGCTATGACTATATCGACGGAATTGGTGACGGAGGGCTTCTGAAGAACACCGCTGTCCGTCTGGATGTCCTCACAAAGAAGACCTACATCCAGAGCTGCTCTTTCGACGAGGTCTCAAAAGTGGCGAAGAAGGCAGGCGAGATGGCTTCCTGCGTCCCGAAAATATCCCCTATCATCCCTGACCGCAACAATTTCAGGCTTTCAAGCGGCTTCGGTGTGAGGGTTGACCCTGTCTATGGCGGCATCGCAAGGCACAACGGGCTTGACTTCGCCATCGAGGTCGGCAATCCTGTGTATTCCACAGGTGACGGCGTGGTGGAGGAGGTCAAGATCAGTTACTCAAGAACGGGCTTCGGATGCTATGTCCTTGTGGATCACGGTTTCGGCTACAAGACCCGCTATGCCCACCTGAGTTCCGTCTATGTGCAGCAGGGGATGAAGGTCAAGAGGGGCGACTTCCTCGGAAAGACGGGCAACACGGGAAAATCCTCCGGTCCGCATCTACATTATGAGGTGATTTATATGGGCCGCCCGGTCAATCCCGTGAATTATCTCGACCTGAATGTCACACCTGAGGAGTATTCCACAATGGTGAGGCACGTCGAGGCGGAGTCTGCCGTGACCCTCCATCCGTTCCATCAGAAGCGGAAATAAGGGAGGCGGTATGTCGAAGAAGTACATCTATGACGACAAAGGGATGAATGTCAGGAAGTCCGAAGGCACTACCGTCCTCGGATTCTTCCTGAAGGTCCTGAAGTTTCTTGCCCTCTCGCTCACAGTCACGATTGTCTATTACCTTCTTTTCTCGCTCGTGTTCAGCACCGACACCGAGCGCAGGCTGAAAAGGGAGAACCGTATGTACGGGAAACTCTATGACGAGATGGAGCGCAAGGACAAACTTCTCGCCGATGTGGTGACATCCCTCCAACTCCGTGACGACGAGATTTACAGGGATGTCTTTCACACTTCCGCCCCTAATGTGGATATGCTTTCGGCTGTTGACCTGCTTTCCGTGACCGACACCATTACCGACCTTGACATCTCCGTGCTTTCGGGAGAGAAACTGAAGGTGCTGGAGAAATGCTCGGAGGCGGTCGAGAGGAATTTCGAGAGGATTTTCTCAAGGCTGTCCGAGGAGGATTTCGTGATGCCGCCGATGGAGCCGCCACTCAGGAATTTCTCCTTTGTGAACACAGGCGCGTCCGTCGGAAAGAAAATCAGCCCGTTCTACAAAGTGGATGTGGAGCATCACGGACTGGATATGATAGCCCAGTCGGGAACTCCCGTGTATGCCTCCTGCGAGGGGGTCGTCTCAAATGTCGTCCGTTCGGGTATGGGACACGGCAATGTGGTGGAAATCACCCACAAGGGAGGTTATGTGACAAGATATGCCCACCTCGGGGAGATAAAGGTCTCCAAGGGACGCTCCGTGAAGTCGGGCACTCAGATAGGGACAGTTGGGATGTCGGGCACGACCTTCGCCCCGCATCTGCATTACGAGGTCCTCAAGGACGGGGATGTGATGGATCCCGTGAATTATTTCTTCCGTGTCGTCGGCCCGTTTGAATATGCTGACATAGTCGTGATGTCGACCAGCATCGGGCAGTCGATGGATTAGAGTGGTATTGTTATGGAAAAGTTGTTTTATTCAATCGGGGAGGCGGCCGGGATTCTCGGCGAGAATGTCTCGCTTGTGCGCTTCTGGACTGACTCTTTCCCTGAATTCCTCCATC
>JBJEJS010000037.1:0-4368 GCA_051878235.1 Candidatus Cryptobacteroides sp. | reverse complement strand
CGATAAGGGTACCTCCGCATAGCTTCACTGCAGGCTCCTCGTTCTCCAACATTTGGAGGAGATTGGGATTCTTTTGTAGGTGTGACATCGAACTTCATTTTATGTTTTACGAAAACCGATGTGCCTTTTGACATTCTACCTTCAGGATTCTGTTCCGGCCCGTCTGTGTAGCTGACAGTAAAACCGTACTTATTGCCCGGGTTTGGATATGCGAAATGCACAAGTTCATCAAAAGAAATTTGAGGTTTGTCGAAAGGTATGCGTGTACCATTGACAAGGATTTCAATTTTAGATTGAGGTTTTCTTGATTCAAACCTCTCCACTCCGGGACGAGCAAAATTCACTGTCGTGTTGTCCTCAATCAATTCATCTTGAAAATGTGGAATCACAAGAAACAGTTCGAATTCAGCAGGCACACCTGTTATTCTTTTGATTTGTTCCCCTATCAGGAACTGATGCTCTGTGGAGAATGGTTTTCCGTCCACAGAAAACAAAAATTTTTTACTTTTCATACTGTAAATTTATCAAAAGTTAATAATACCCCGCAAGTGCTAATGCGGTGCACTTCTTTCAGCAACTCTTGTTTTTGTGACGGAGACAAAGTATCTTTGTCCAACAAAGTAATGAGGAGCAATCTCTCAATAGCTTTATTGAGATTTTGTTCAAAGCTCGGGCGAGCGATTTACTTTAGAAGTGATACGAGTTGCCGCTTGTGTCACTTCTCGTCTATATTACCGATCCTCTACATGTCTTATTTATTTTTCTTATCGCAAAGATACTACATTAAGTTCAAATTACAAGCATTAATTCTGATATTACTATTAAAATTTATTAACAATTTCGTTAACAATTAGCTATTGCATATTACACTATAAAGTATTACCTTTGCAAAAATTTTTGCAAAGGTAATAGAATATGGCTCAAGAACAGAACAATACTTCTTTCAACGTTAAGGCATCTCATCCTGGAGAAGTCTTGTCAGCAATCCTCAAGCAGAAAGGGATATCACAAAGAGAGTTGTCCGAAGCCATTGGAAAGGCCACACCTGTAATTAGTGACATTATTAAAGGCAAACGGAATGTCAATGCGGAAATTGCGCTTCTTTTAGAAGCGTCTTTAGGCGAATTATCGGCTCAAGAATGGATGGCAATTCAAAATCTTTATGATATCGAACATCTTGAAGAAGATTTAAAGATTATTCAACAAAAGAATCAGATAGCCACTTGGAATCAACTGAAAGGACTTGTCAATATCAATCAGTTGAGAAAGAAGGCAAATATTGGTGAATCCATATCTGATAGTATCAAGGATATTTTTAAGTATGCCGGAGTTGCAAACATATCTGGATTAGAAAAGAAAATTGAAACCTATTTATCATGCTTCAAGAAATCGGAAACCATTCATACTGATCCGAAAAATCTTCTTACTTGGGTAATTATAGCTCGCCATATAAGCAATGAACATGAATCTTTAAAGAATCAGTTCAACATAACTGCAATTAATGAATTAGTCGATTCTCTGAATAAGATTTTATACCGGAACACTGATTTATATAAGGAGTTAAACTTAACCCTTAACGAGTTTGGAATTAAATTCTTAATCGAAGAAAAATTAGATAAAGTTCCTGTTGATGGCTATTCTTTTTGGGAGGGAGATAATCCAACCATTGTTTTAACCAAAAGATTTGATAGGATAGACAATTTCGGGTTTACACTAATGCATGAACTAGGGCATATCTGCCTTCATTTATCCAAAGACCGCACCAATGATTATATCGAGACCGATAAATGCTCGGAAGAAAATAATTCAGGAAAAGAGGCCGAGGCGAACAAATTTGCCACAGAGCACCTATTGGAGAATATTCCATATAATGAGTTATTTAAAAGTATTAACCAGCCGTATGCAGCTGCTAATTACTTGATGGCAATGTCTAAAAACTATTCGGTAAATGTAGGAATAATTATAGGACAGTATCACCATTATCTAAAAGAACATGGCATGAACAATCCTTATGCAGTTTGCAGAAATCTGATTCAAAAAGTAAACCTATAAAGGTGGTATCGATCTTTCAGATATTGATGATTACCGTCAAACCGTATGCTGAAAGGCATTGGAAATACAGACTATGATGAAGAGCATTAATGCAACTAAATAATTTCGATTTGATGTTCTTATCCTTATTGTTTAGGGCTGACGCTTTGATGGTGTTGGCGCTGCAATCAACTTAAAAGCACATTTAGAATTAAGTGCCAAAATCCAAGATTAAAGATTCAAGTTTAGCAAGTCGCAAGTGCTTAACATTCAGTGGCTTTTCCGTGCTATGCGAGCAAGTGCTGCCGCCACGAGTATTGTCCACGCTACCCTATCCCTAAATCCCTACCGTCCCTTCGGGCTGCTCGCTGCGAAAAACCACTGGTCTTTCGCTTACCGCTCACGACCCCGGGAAAGGGACTTACTGTCGGCCTATCGGACTCTGGATAAGGTTGTTGTTTCGCACTTGCGAAACTTAAGTTAAAGATAAAAAAGGTCTACTACCTACGATATTTCCCACCACTCACCTCCACACAAATTCACTCAAGTTCGAGTCCGAAATCTCCCCAAAAAAATGGGGTACAAAATGGGGTACGATTACGAAAAATGCCTCTCAGGGCATCTGAGGGGCATTTTCAGTGGAGATGGGCGGACTCGAACCGCCGTCCAAACACCGCACCAGAGGGCTTTCTACACGCTTAGTCTGCCTTTGGTTGTCGGTCCGGGACTGCCGGAAGACGGGCCATCCTGGACTTATCCTCTGAGACTTGAGCGGCTTTAGAGGAGTCTGCCGCCGCATCCGGTTTGGATGATACCCCTGTTTCCGTTCATAACCGGCCTAAAGAGCGGAGGGATACTCGTCGCTGCCGCAGCCTTGGCGGCAGGGATTAAGCCAATTTACTTGGTAAATTAGGCAGCGAGTGCGTAATTGTTGTTGCCAACTAATTGTTTGGAGGCTGAGATTAACGGGCTAACCACCGACGCCCGGCGTGCTTACCTTCCAATGTCAGATGCTGTCAAAACCAAAACATCCCCATTGTGAACTTTTATTTTTTAGGAGCCTCTGCGGCAGGAGCCGACGGCCTGTTCATCTTGCCCGGAAGTTCAGACTTGGAAACAAGCGCGTCATAATCCTTTTCGGTTATCATCTTGCAGGAGCCGTTGAAGGTCGCCCCGAGTTCCACATAGAGCTTGCGGGTATGCAATTCCCCTGCCATATTGCAGTCGCTTTTCAGGACCAGGGTGTCCTTCACATAGAAATTGCCGTTCATCGTACCCCACAAATCCACATTCTCACACATTATCTCACCTGAGACATCGGCGGTCTCCCCTATCACGACCCTGCCTTTGGAATAAATCTTTCCGTCGAAGATGCCGTCTATCCTCAAATCGTAAGGGGAACTCAAATCGCCCTTGAAATATGTTCCTGAAGAAATCCTGCTGATGGAATTCACATTCACCGTCTGTTCTGTCTTAGCCATATTGTTGATATTTTACATATTCTTTCCGTGGCAGTTCTTGTACTTCTTGCCTGAGCCGCAAGGGCAAGGGTCGTTCCTCCCGACAGTCTTCTCCACATGGACAGGCATCTTGCTCTTCTGGTCAGGTCCGTTTGTCACAAGGTCTGTCCTGCTGGTCTGCATCTGGCTCATATCAGGCTTGCGCTGGACAGGGGCCTGGCGTGGAGCCTGGGCGGCATCCCTCAGAGGTATGTGGGCACGGAACAGGAACGAAAGCACATCCTTGTTCAATGCCTCAAGCATATCCTTGAAAAGATTGAAACTCTCGAACTTATAGATAAGGAGAGGATCCTTCTGCTCGTATGTGGCGTTCTGCACCGACTGCTTCAGGTCATCCATATCCCTGAGGTGCTCCTTCCAATGCTCGTCAATCTGGTAAAGGGTGATTGTCTTGGAAAGGGCGCGGGCAATCTCCTTGCCCTCGGTCTCGTACGCCTTCTGCAGATTGACTGAAAGGGTGAGGACCTTGCGGCCGTCAGAGATAGGAATCGCGATGTTCTGGTACAGCGAGCCCTGTTTCTCAAAGACATCCTTGATGACAGGGTATGCCTTCTGCGCCATCGTGTCCATCCTCCTGCGGTAAACCTCGAGCATATTCTTGAACAGGGCATCGGCAATCTGCTGAGCCTTGGCCTTGTCGTAGAACTCAGGGTCAAGCCCGGACTCAATCGACAGGGAGCGCATCAGATACTCGTTGAACGAGTCGAAATCGTACCCGTCGGTAGCCTCGACGATGATCTCCGCCATATCCTGCATCGTGTTCATCACATCGATTTCCACCCTCTCGCCTGAAAGGGCATTGCGTCTTCTGGTATAT
>JBJEJS010000036.1:0-4384 GCA_051878235.1 Candidatus Cryptobacteroides sp. | reverse complement strand
AGCCGCGAAGCCGATCGGTCGTCAGAAAAATCAAAAGCCGTTAGTCCGGTTGTCAGAAAATCTCAATAAATTAAGATTTGGGCTCCGGAACAGTTCAGAAATCCTCCGTCCCCTTGACGGGAATCCCTCTTGTGAGGTCACATAGGCCTGTCATCCCCTCCCGAGAAACCCGGTTACTTGATTGGTGTTGATTTCAGCAAACTAAGTAACTAACGGCTATTTCCCAATATCCTCAAGATAACCTTCAGTATCATCCTTAAACTGCCGTATATCCGACTCGATGTCGCGGACGCTCTGGTGCAGCCTCATACACTCCATACCGATGTTGAGTGCCACAAGCGACAGGATGTCAACCATCTCCCTCTTCTGCATCCTGGACTGGTAGGCGTCAATCATCCTGTTTATCTCATCCGCCGCCTTCCTCATCATCTCCTCCTGCGCGGAATCCGCCGCTTTCAGATTGTATGTCCTTTCCGAAATGCGTATCTTGACTTTCTGTTCCATCACTGGCCCTCCATCAGTTTGATGCACCTGTCAATCTCCCTTATCATCCTGTCAATCTTCCTCTTTGCCTCCACATTATTCCCTTCTCCTCCGAGGAAAGCCCCTGCAAGTCCGAGGTTATCAATCTTTCTTTCTAACTCTTCAATCTGCTTCTTATAGCCCGTGATTCTGTCGCCTGCCGTCTTCAACTCTTCCCTGAGGACCCTGTTCTCCTCCTTCTCCGATTCGTAGGCCGCCATAAGTCTGCGGAAATTATTTCTGACTTCTTCAAGCATACCGAATAATCAATGAGCCATTTGATGCAAAGATAGCGAATATTATTTGATTTCCAAAACGGAATTCATTCCTTCGTCAATCGCCTTGCGGTTTAGCGTTATCAGGTCGCTGTACCTGGCAGGGATGCATTTCCCGAGACCCTTGTCGACATTCTCCAGGGAGACAATCGGCTTGAGCGCGAGGAATCCGCCGAGCACCGCCATATTGTAAACCTTGGAATTGCGGACTGATGCCGCCACCTCGATTGCCGGAATCTGCGCTATCCTGATGTCGGTCCTCTGCGGATGCCTTGTGATTCCGCTCGGGTCGTAGAGGAGAAGCCCTCCTGGTTTGACCGAGTTCTCGAACTTGTCCATCGACTGCTGGTTAAGGATGATGGCTGTGTCGTATTTGGTGACGATAGGGGAGCCTATCTTGTTGTCACTCAAGATGACACACACATTTGCCGTACCTCCGCGCATCTCAGGTCCGTAAGACGGCATCCAAGTCACCTCCATATCCTGCATTATTGCCGAATATGCCAGAATCTTTCCCATAGAGAGCACACCCTGCCCTCCGAATCCTGCTATAATAATCTCTTCTTTCATTGCTGTTGCTGTTGCTCAGGTCCCGCAAGCGTATTCCTGCCATAGGGAGGCTTGCGGACCCGATTGGTTTACTGCTTGTCCTTGAGGACATCCTTGATGTCCCCGATAGGGTATTTCGCGAACATATTCTCAGTCATCCACTTGTTCGCCGCCACAGGGCTCATCTTCCACCCTGAGTTGCAGGTCGAAACAATCTCGACGAATGACAGCCCTATGCCTTTCCCGCTGTATTCAAACGCCTTGCGGATGGCGGCCTTCGCCTTTCTCGCCGCAGCCGCCGTGTGGACTGACTGCCTTGTGATGAATGCCGTGCCGTCAAGGTGCGCAATCATATCCGCCACCACGAGAGGGAAGCCGTTGAGTTTCGGGTCACGGCCGTAAGGGGTTGTCGCCGTCTTCATCCCGATCAGGGTGGTAGGGGCCATCTGGCCTCCTGTCATACCATATATTCCGTTGTTTATGAATATGACGACTATGTTCTCGCCCCTTGCGCAGGCGTGGATGATTTCGGCTGTCCCGATGGACGCGAGGTCCCCGTCGCCCTGGTAGGTGAAGACATATTTGTCAGGGCAGAGCCTCTTTGTCGCCGTTGCCAGTGCCGGTGCCCTTCCGTGGGCAGCCTCCTGCCAGTCGATGTCGATGTAGTTGTATGCGAAGACGGAGCATCCCACAGGGCTTATGCCGACGGTCCTGTCCTGTATGCCCATTTCATCTATGACCTCCGCGAGAAGTTTGTGCACCGTCCCGTGCGAACATCCGGGGCAGTAGTGCATAACCGTGTCGGTCAGAAGCGACGGCCGTTTGTAAACTATGTTCTCAGGCCTTTTTATATCTTCCATATTCATATTCCTTCCTATTTCAGATTATTGAATTTCTTGAATTCGGCGACAATCTCCTCTGGGGTGAAGATGTTGCCTCCCTGCCTTCCGTAGAATCCTACAGGACAGGATGTCCCTGCTGCCGCAAGCCTTATGTCCTCCACCATCTGGCCGAGGTTCAGCTCGACGCTCATTATGCTCCTGACCCTTGAGGCAAGCGCGGCGATTTCCTTTTCAGGGAACGGGAAGAGGGTGATCGGCCTGAGCAGGCCTGCCTTGACGCCCTCTGCGCGGAGTTCCTCCACGACGGCCTCACAGATGCGGGAAGCGCACCCGAACGCCACGAGAAGATACTCGGCGTCCTCCGTCAGGAACTCGCTGTATCTGACCTCGTCCCTGCGGATTATGTCATATTTCTCCTGAAGTTTCCTGTTGAACCTCTCCTGCACATCGGAATCGAGGGAGAGGGAGGTTATGATGTTGCGCTCCCGTGAGGCAGGCTTTCCTGTGGTCGCCCACGGAGCGGCCTCGAGAATCTCCTCTGCGGTGCGTCTCGGTTTTGCAGGATGCATCTCAACCTTCTCCATCATCTGCCCGATGATTCCGTCGGCGAGGATGACGGCAGGGTTGCGGTATTTGAACGCCAGTTCGAAGCCGAGGTCAACGAAATCGTACATGTCCTGTGCGGATGCAGGCGCGAGGACGATGTTCCTGTAGTCTCCGTGTCCGCCGCCCTTGACAACCTGGGTGTAGTCGCTCTGGCTTGGCTGGATTGTTCCCAATCCTGGACCTCCGCGCATCACATCCACCACAAGGCAAGGCAGTTCCGCCCCGGCGATGTAACTGATGCCCTCGCACATAAGGCTGATTCCGGGGCTGCTGGAAGAAGTCATCACCTTCTTGCCGCAACTGGCGCCTCCGTAAACCATATTGATGGAGGATGTCTCGCTTTCAGCCTGGAGCACGACCATTCCGGTGCTCTCCCACGGCTTCTCCTTCATCAGCGTCTCCATAACTTCGGACTGCGGGGTGATCGGATAGCCGAAATACCCGTCAACTCCGTTGCGTATTGCCGATATGGCAATAGCCTCATTACCTTTCATCAGAATCTTCTCAGCCATATCTATTCGGTTTTAATCCTGTAAACGGTTATGACAGAGTCAGGGCAGACTATGCCGCACGCTCCGCAACCAACACATTTGTCAGAGGACATCTCGGCATAATTGTAGCCTTTCCCGTTCACCGACTTTGAAAGGCTTATGCTGGATGTCGGACAGTTCACGACGCAGACACCGCAGCCTTTGCAGTGCTGTATGTCAATTTCAATTGCTCCTTTGTATGCCATCCTGTTGTATTTTTTAACAAAATTCGTTCAAATGTACAAAAAACTATAATAAAAGGAAAATTTAACTATCTTTGAAAAATTTAATGTTACCGATATGGGATCGATTTTGTTGAAAAATATAATTCTGGACGGAAGAAATGTTGACATCAGCATTGATTCCGGGAGGTTCCGCAGCATTGTGCCGTCGGGGACATCCCCTGTCGGAGCGGCCTGCGGAGTGGAGGTCCTTGACTGTTCCGGAATGGTTGCGGTTCCCGGATTTGTGAATATGCACACCCACGCGGCGATGACCCTGATGAGGGGAGTGGGAGAGGACATCGATTTCCAGCACTGGATTGACAGGATATGGGGAATTGAGGAGAGGATTGACTCCGAATATGTCTATTGGGCGACGAAGGTCGCCTGCATCGAGATGATAAAGACGGGCACGACCACGATGAATGACCAGTACTGGTTCCCGCTTCACGGACACCGCGCTGCGGCCGAGATGGGGCTAAGGTCTGTGGTCTCGTATGTGGTCTGTGACAAGAACGACCCACAGGAGGCCGCCCGTGAGAGGGATCAGATACAGAAGATGTACGAGGAGTCGCTGCATTGGCCGGGACACGCGCAGTTCTCTGCCGCTTTCCACGCCATATATTCCGTAAGCGAGGAGATGATAGTCTGGGTGCACGACTTCGCGGTGAAGCACGGCCTCAAACTCCATTTCCATCTTTCCGAGACGGAGAACGAACTCGTGGAATGCCGCAGAAAGCACGGCGGGATGACTCCTGTGGAATATCTTGACAGCCTCGGGGTGCTCGATTCTGACAGCATAGCGGCCCACACCCTTTGGCTTTCGGAGAATGACATCA
>JBJEJS010000035.1:0-4400 GCA_051878235.1 Candidatus Cryptobacteroides sp. | reverse complement strand
GGTCGTAGGAGGAACATTGATGGTCGTCATCCAACAGGTCGTGCCCCTTTACTGCGGGGAGATGATATACTCCTCTTGAACTTACTGTGGATGCGCTCTCGCTTCCGAGAATCATCTTCTGCGGAAGTTTCCCGTAGGCTTCCGTGTAGCGGCGCGGCTTGTAGTTGAAACCGGGGACATCCAGAAGTGCGGCGAATCCGTTGTTCACGACCGCATCGAACTGGTCCATACCGCAGGTGACGGGCCTTGAAGGGTCTTCCCTGCGGCAGATGTCCCTCAGGAAGACTGCGGTCTGCGCTCCTCCCTCTGCCCATTGGCTCGGCACTTCATTCCCTATGCTCCACATCACCACGGACGGATTGTTCCTGTAATGGCGCAGCATATTGACCATATCCCTTTCCGCCCAGGTCCTTCCGTCGGGACTTTCCTTGTCAAACCACCTGTGGTAGCCGTTCTCGCATTTTGCCACATCCCATTCGTCGAAAGGCTCCAGCATCATCATAAATCCCATCCGGTCGCACAATTCGACAAGTTCCTCCGCAGGCATATTGTGGGAAGTGCGGATGGCGTCGCATCCCATATCCTTGAGCATCTCCAACTGATGCCTCAATGCCGGTGTGCTGACTGCGGCCCCGAGAGGACCGAGGTCGTGATGAAGGCAGATCCCCTTGAATTTCCGCACCTCGCCGTTCAGGAAGAAGCCGCCGTCAGGACGGAACTCAATGTCCCTGATTCCGAACTTGGTGCTGCAGGAGTCCACGACGGCGTCACAGACGATGACTTCCGTCAGGGCCCTGTAGATGTGAGGTGTCTCAGGGCTCCAGAGGTCAGGGTTTTCCACGAGGAGGGTCTGGAGTGCATATTCCCCGTCGCCCTTCAGGAAAGTTCCTGTGTCTGAGGCGACATCTTTCCCGGATTCGTCCACTACAGTGGTCCTGAGAGAGTATTCCTCTCCTGATGCGATGCCTTCGATGCTTGTGCGCACCTCGACTGTGGCCCTTTCCCGGCTGACCTCAGGGGTCAGGATCCAGGTCCCCCAGACCGGTATGTGAATCTTAGGGAGAGTGAGCAGGCGGACTTTGCGGAAAAGTCCCGCGCCCGGATACCATCTTGAGGACTGCGGCAGGTTTTCCAAAAGCACGCAGACTTCATTCCCGCCTTTTCTGACCTGTTCCGTGATGTCGCACCAGAAACTGTTGTATCCGTATGGCCAGAAGCACACTTCTTTCCCGTCCACAAGGATATGGGCTTCGCTCATCGCCCCGTCGAACATAAGGAAATATGTCTCATTGTCCTTCGGGTCGATGTCAAGGACTGTCCTGTATGCCCCTTTGCCGACATACGGCAGTCCGCCGGTCCTTCCGGTCTTGACCGTAGCCGTCTCTTCTCCGTTCTGGAAGACAGCGACCTCCTGGAGGTCATTCTCCCTGTCAAACGGACCATATATGGCCCAGTCGTGAGGAACGGTGACCCTTTCCCAACCTGTCACGCATCCTGTTTTGTGGTCCTTCCTGAACTCCCAGTCCTCAATCTCCGATTCAGTCCGAAGGGGAAGTCGGGCGCAGCCTGCGGCAAGCAGGACTGCAGCCCATATCCATTTTTTCATATTCATAAGAATCAATTCCTGAACGGATCAAGCGCAACGGTCGGTTTCCCGTCCTTGAACGCTCCGAGCCCGTATCCCCCGTTGTATCCTTCAGGAGCCTCCGGCTCCCAGTAGAACACTCCTTTACATTCCTCAATGGCGGTGGTCTTCTCCAACAGGTAGCCGAGCATATCCCTTCCTATTTCAGGATTGCACGCAGGCATTCCCACCTCACATATCATCACATCCTTCCCGTACTTTGACGCCAAAGTCCTGATGTTCGCGATGCACTGGTCTGTGCGGTCCTTCCATTCTGTCCCGAAAGAGGATGTCTCGTCGTTCCACCAGCAGGGATAAAGCGACATACCGATTATGTCATATTTCCCTCCATTTGCATTCAGGACAGGGAAAAGCCTGTCGTAGAGGCTGATGTCGTGTCCTCCGTCAAGGTGGACGATGACCTTGCAGTCAGGATAGACGGCCTTGGCGGCATCGTAGCAGGCATTTGTCAGGTTGGCGTAGTTCTTACCGCCGTTTTCCTGATAACTCCCCAAAGGCCATAACATTCCTGTGCGGGTCTCGTTTCCTGCCTGCACCCATTCGACCTCTATCCCGTACTTCTTCAGGAGGGAAAGGACTTCGGTGGTGTGTCCTGACACCGCTTTCACAAGACCGTTTATGTCATAACCTTCCCAGGCCTTAGGGACAGTCTGGCTGCCCGGGTCCGCCCAAGTGTCGCTGAAATGGAAATCAATCATTATCCTCATTCCGAGTTTCTGTGCCCTTAGGGCTTTTGCGAGCACATCCTCCTTGCTGTTCCATCCGGCCTCAGGATTGACCCAGACCCTGTATCTGACCGAGTTGAAGCCTATTTCCTTCATCAGGGCGGTACATTCCGTAACCTTTCCTTCCGAGTTCTGGAATTTTATTCCGCCTGCTTCCATCTCTGTCACCCAACTTATGTCCGCGCCTTTGGCAAAGGCGGTCCTGTCTATTGCCGCAGGTTCTTCCTGTGTCGTCCCGGACGTTTCCTGTCTTGAGCAGGAGGAGCAGGAAACTGCGGTTATGGCTCCCGCAAGAAGAAGTAAAGCTGTATATATTTGTTTCATATTCAGGAGATTGGAGTCATAGTGTATGTAGGGGCGCTGAAACTTGAGAGTACAAGTTCAAACCTGTATTTTCCTGTGGAGGAAGGAATGATATTGTCCGTACTGATGTTCAGGACACCGTCGAGGTCGGAGTCGGCATATGTCCATTTCCAATAGTCGTCGGCATTTCCGATGGTGAATTTCAATCCCCATTCGATGAATGTCACATCACATTCGATTACCCATTTGCCGCTCGCAAGGTCGAATGTCATCACATCTGAGGTGCCCCATCCGTTGAAATCACCTGAGACGGCAATCTGGAGAAGGTCGCTGGTGCTCCAAGTCATCGTTGTGAGGTCCACAGTGACATAATGCAGTCCCGGAGTGTCCTCCCAGATGTTCCATCCTGAATCGGAAAGGTTGTAATGGTCGGAGGTCCCGTAAACTGTGCCGTCAGGGGTCTCGAAACGGAAATTGCTGTAGGATTCTCCCCAAGCAGGGTCGGTGTAGATGAAGCCCTCATATATCCCGTCCGTGTCGGTCTTGCTGAAGACGGTCGCTACGGAAAGTTTCTCTGTGGATTCTTTCTTGTAGTAATATGCGGTCACATAGTCCGGATATGTCACTACAGGCGCGTCCGGGTCAACTTCCTCAAGGGACCAGGTGCAGGTGGTTATGTCGAGCCTCAAAGTGAATGTGCCTGCCTTTCCTGGTTTGAGCACCTTGTCTGTCGAAGTTCCTGCGGTAAACACGAACCCGTCTGTGCCGTAGGCCTCAAGGCAGAACGGATATTCGATTCCAGGGATGCCTGCATCCGTGCCTGTCGTGATGTCGAATCTCGCGCCGTTTCCTTTGAGAAGAATTTCCGAATCAGCGGAGAGGGTCACGGTCCCTGTCAGGGCTCCCGCAGATTTGGAGTATTTGAGTGTGGTGGTCTCCGCTCCGACAACGGCATCTACGGTAGGGATTGAGATGTGGTACCACAGCCCGTTCTCCGTGTCGGCAAAGACATATTGGACTCCTGAAGGCTCTGCAAACCAGCAGTTGTTGGATGAGTCCGGAACAAGTGAGAATGCGGTCCAGTTCTCGTTACAGCCCCATACCGTACCGTCGGAAGCGAGGAAGAAGCAGTTGTACCAGCCTGACGGGGTGTATGCGAATCCTTCATACAGAAGCGGTGTCGCAGCCTTTGGCACGAGATCGCCGGCAACTATGGTGAAGTCGCTGCTGGAGACTATGCTGATTTTCTTTTCTATCGTGTAAGGGGCGATCCTGAGGTTAAGGACATCGCTGTATGCGGTGTGGCTGCCCATAGTGACCGCCAGCCTCGCGAAAACATCGTGGAGGGCTGAGTCGCTGAACCCGAGTTTCATCATCACCTGGTTGAGTTGCTCCACCGTGAACTGCACATTGGTGGCCCCTTTGGATACAGGGGTGTCAACCGTGTTACTGAATGTCTCCGTGTCGGAGAGTTGGAGTACTGTTGAGACAAGGTCGTCAGGAAGATTCACCGACGGGTCGCTGACGGTCGGCATCGCGCCTTCATTCCAGACGAAAGTGGTGGCGAGAGCGTCTCTCGCGCTGCTCTCAAGGATGATTTCAAGTGGGCTTGCGCTGAACTGCCCCGGCTCTTCAGGACTTGTCACAATGAGTTTCTCGCCGTCCTTCTCACACGCCGTGAGGGCAAAGGCTGCCAACAGGGCAACCGCTATTCTGTTTTTCATCAT
>JBJEJS010000034.1:0-4438 GCA_051878235.1 Candidatus Cryptobacteroides sp. | reverse complement strand
ATTCTTGACAGCCATCCTGAGACACTATGGGAACTTAATATGTCCCTGATTCTGTTTTTTGTCAGGAAGATAGGGATTCCTGTGCAGTTCAGGACTACTGAGGACTTCACTAAAAGTGAAGGGACCGTCGGGAACGGTGTGTGGGAAGGCCTTCCTTACAATCCCTCCCTTGATGCGGTTGACCTCAGGTCGGTAATCCACCCGAAACGTTCTGATGACATCCTCGGGCGTCTTGGTAAGGAAAAACCGTATTTTCAGGTCTTTGCCCAAAAATACGGTTTCATTCCAAATCTTTCTGTTATGGACCTCCTGTTCAATGAAGGGCCTGATTCCATCTCATATTTACTTTAGGAATCCCTTAAAAACGGAATCCCAAGGTCACGGCAACTGTGTACAGCACGTTCCTGGTGAGAATCTCAGGGGAATCCAGCCCGCTGATATAATTGGCGTAAGGCATTATTGAGGTGTCAGGATACTTCTGCGCCATAAAGGCTGCGTCGATGTAGAAGGACCCTTTTGTGCTGTAGCCGATTCCAGCGGAGAATGTGTGCTCCATTTCTTTCACATATTCAGCGCGGAAATCATTATAGACTTTCTGGGGAGATGTCACCAGGCCGTAGCCCGCCCTGACTGCCAACTGGCTTATCGGCTTGAACTCCGCCCCTAACCTGAACTGGTGGGACAGTCCCATATAGTTCCTGATGTCCCCGTTAGCGGCATCAAACGCGCTGTTGTCGCTTGTGTTCCTCTCTTTGAAGAACATCCTGCTATAGTCGCTGAGTTCGTAATCCGCGCTGATGAGGGCTTTGCTGCCGAAAGTCCAGGCGAGGCCTGCATTGAATCTGAAAGGCGAAAGGAGCCTGTAGGAATATTCTCCCTGAGGGGTCTGGGCGGATGAGTTGTACTGGATGTCCGTGAACTTTGTGCTGATCTCCGCTCCCCAGACCTCCTTTATGACGGTGGATGTCGGAGTCTGGATGGCCGCGCCTATCCTGAGTCCCGCCACAGGTGTGACAATCACTCCGAATTTCCCATATACCCCTGTTCCGTCGGCCCTGTATGAGGTGTTGTATTTCATCGTCGTGAATCCTGTCTGGAACAGTGACGGGTCTTGGGCGGATTCGTTGATGAACCACTCGTTCCTGTATTTAAGTGATGTGATTCCGATGTTCACGCCGAGGAAGACATAATCGGATATGTTCATTCCCACATTGATGAGGTAGTCGTCCCTGTAGCCTGTCGTGTTGTTCCCGTATGACTGGCTTATCTCACCGCCCATCCTTATGTCTGTGTGGGTGATGTTGCCTTCGCTGTCAGTCGTGTAGAAGACATTGTCCGCCACTCCCGCGTAAATGAATTCCCCGGGTGTCTGCAGGTCCGCTATGCCTCCTCCGAGATAACTGACGATTGTGTTCCAGTCGATGCTCTGCGTGTATGCCGATGAGGAGAGCAGGGAAGGGTCAATCCCGGTTGCCGATTCAGCGAGAAAACCGCTGAATGATGTGTTGTAATTGGTGCCTTTGGCGAAGATCCCTCTCCTGTAGAGGTTGGTGGTGTTCGCCACAAACCCTATGGAAACATTCTTCACGCCCCTCTCCCTGTGCGTGTCGAAATTAAGCATCACACCGACATTCGGGACCGTCATCGCTGAGGAGGTGTTTCTCATTGCCGTCTCAAAACCCCACTTACCCTTATCCGCGCCTTGTGAGGTGCTCACGGAAAAGGATACTCCCGGAGTGACAGTGACTTGTGAATATCTTGCGACGGCAGAGCCCGCAGGGTTGATCCCAATGGAGCCGGGGTCGCCTCCGAGTGCCGTGAAGGCATTGCCCATAGACATTGTCCGGGCGGTGCCATAGTATCTGTATTCGCTGAAATTCAGAGCGTCATACATCGATTGCGCCCCCGCCCCTGATGCCGCCGCCACAATCAGCAGAATTGTTATGATTGACTTTTTCATTGTCCTGTGAATTTTAGGAATTTGGGAATGCCATAATTACCTGTGCCTTGTGCTGCCGCCTGAGAATCCTCCGCTGTGGGAACTGCCGGAAGATACTGATGATGAGCCTCCTCCGTAACTGCTCCGTGGTGCCGCACTGCTGCCTGCAGAAGATGAACTCCTGTTGTAGGTGCTTGTTGAGTTGTAACTGCCGGTTGTGCGGGTGTTTGAGTTCCCGTAACTGCTTGAGGAGCCGTAACCGCTTCTTGAGACTGTGCCTGCCGTGTGGCCAGAGGATTCTTTTCCGCTGTCCGCAGGCCTGCGGTAGTTCTGTGAGCCGCTTCTTGTGACAGTTCCTGTCGAGCCACTCCTTGTGACTGTGCCTGTCGAGCCACTCCTTGTGACTGTGCCTGTTGATCCACTCCTTGTGACAGTGCTTGTCGAGCCGCTCCTTGTGACAGTCCCCGCTGATGTGCTCCCTGCAGCATTGTCTGAAGGGATTCCTCTGCTGATGCCCCCTCCTGAATTCTTGGTCATCCCTGCCGAATTCCTTGTGACGCTTGTCAGAGTTCCCTGGCCCACCTTTGTGGTGGCGGACGATGCCTGGCTCCCTGTCTGGCTTCTTGTCAACTGTCCTGAGGCTGACCTTGAGAGCCCTGTGCTCCCTCCGCTTGCAGATGCCGTCGCACCGCTTGTCGCCGTCATCCCTGTGCTGTTTCTGCTAGTGTAAATGACATCCCTTCCTCCGGAGATGGAGCCTGGCCCGAATACAGGATGGGCGGACCCGTGATGATGCGGAGGATATGGCATATAATGACCATATATCCAAGGATCCCTGTACCACGGGTCGTAAAACCAAGGGTCCCACCTCCAAGGGTCGTAATATCCCGCATACCACGAATTGTAGTACCACGGGTCATAATATCCCCAGTACCACGGGTCGTAGGTCCATCTGTACCACGGGTCATATCTGTATCCCCAATAGTGTCTGTAATAATATGGCCTGTAGTACCAAGGGTCGTTCAAGTACAATCCGTACCTTGTGTTCCATCTGTACCACGGGTCGGTGTTGAAGAGGATTGTGACATCCGGAGCGTCCTCGATTATCAGGGTGTTGCCCGACTTCTCACCGAATTTCACTGTCGTCGACTTGCTCTGCGGCACGACGACGGTTTTGGGCTCCTCGCCCAAAAGATATATTTCAGAACTCCGGGTCTTCTCGATGAGGTCGTCCAGTCCTTCGTTCTCCTGAACGGCTTCTTCATTGATTTTTTCTGAGGCTTTTGCTTGCTTCCCCCTGCTGCCCGGTCTTGTGTAAATCCCGTCCTCGAATCTCGGAGCTGACGGGGTCTGCTGTGCAAGGGCATCCGTGAACGATGCCGCAATGACAGCCGAAATTAAGATCATTAGGCTCTTTTTCATAATCTGACCTCCTATTATTTCCAATAATTTTGTACCTTCGCGGCGCGAAGATGTGCTTTGCAATTTTTGTACCCGTGTATTAGATGCAAAACAAGGCACAATGTTATAAATAAATGTGCTAAATTCAAAATAGGATATGGCAAAGGAGATAACTGGAAGAGCCGAGAATTACTCGCAGTGGTATGACGATCTTGTGGTAAAGGCTGATTTGGCGGAGCGTTCCGCTGTGCGCGGTTGTATGGTGATCAAACCATACGGTTACGCCATTTGGGAGAAGATGCACGAAGTCCTTGACAAAATGTTCAAGGAGACGGGACATGTGAACGCATATTTCCCTCTTTTCATCCCGAAATCCTTCCTGAGCAGGGAGGCGGAGCACGTGGAGGGCTTCGCAAAGGAATGTGCTGTGGTCACCCATCACAGGCTTATGGCAAATCCTGACGGTCCCGGAGTCGTGGTTGACCCTTCAGCGAAACTTGAGGAGGAACTTGTTGTCCGCCCGACATCCGAGACAATCATCTGGAACACTTACAAGAACTGGATCACTTCCTGGCGCGACCTGCCTATCCTGTGCAACCAGTGGGCGAATGTGGTGCGTTGGGAGATGCGCACAAGGCTTTTCCTCCGTACCGCCGAATTCCTCTGGCAGGAGGGCCACACGGCACACGCCACAAAGGAAGAGGCAATCGAGGAGGCTACAAGGATGGTGAATGTCTATGCCGACTTCGCCCGCAATTATATGGCAATGCCTGTCGTGGTGGGGCACAAGAGTCCTAACGAGAGGTTTGCAGGTGCGCTTGACACCCTCACGATTGAGGCGATGATGCAGGACGGTAAGGCTCTGCAGGCAGGCACCTCGCATTTCCTCGGACAGAATTTCGCAAAGTCTTTCGATGTCCAGTATGCTGACAAGGAAGGCAAGCTCCAGGATGTGTGGGCAACTTCCTGGGGAGTTTCCACCAGGCTTATGGGAGCCCTTGTAATGGCGCACGGAGATGACAACGGACTTGTTCTCCCTCCGGAACTTGCTCCTATAGAGGTAGTTATGGTGCCTATATACAAGACAGAAGAGGAGCA
>JBJEJS010000033.1:0-4460 GCA_051878235.1 Candidatus Cryptobacteroides sp. | reverse complement strand
AACCGCGCAAAGGACCCGTTTTGACAAAATACGCTCCCGATATGTTTCCCTGTTCGGGGAATCACCCCAGGAAAATGCCAATGATGTTCCTGCCGCCGCCCAGGCTCTGCCCGACAAAAAGGATAAGGAGGAAACGGACAAATCAGGGAAGCCGGCGGTCACAAAGGAGTCTGAAAATGAAGTCAAATCCCCGGAAGCCGTTGTGAAAAGGTCAGTCCGTGATTCTCTGCCTATTGACCCTTTGACAAATATTATCCCTCCTGTCAATCCTTCTCCTGCCATATTGAACAGTGCGGAAAACATCCATCCGGCATTTCATTACACCACCGAATCAGCCCCTTCCAAAACTGCGGCTGCCCGTCAAAGAATCCTTGACTATTCAATATGTGCCTGTGTGTCCGTCTATCCTGAACTGTCTTATGGCGCAGTCTTCGCGATAATGTCACACAAAAACCGATGGGGAGGCTATCTCAAATACAGGAGCAATTTCAAATCCCGTTCTTTTTCCTACGAATGCAGTTCCGACGGGAGTTATTCTTCCGGGAAAATCTGGGCAAGCGGCAATACTTCCGTCTCGCTGATGAATGTAAGTGCCGGGGCGAGAAAGAATTTCGGGAAATGGGTCGGAGTGTATGCAGGAGCGGGATATGGAAGATATGTGACCTGTTGGGAAGACATCGGGGGAGACTGGGCGAAGGTGACTGACATCAGCACCGGAGGCCTGTCACTTGAATGTGGCGCCATTCTCGACTTAGGCCCAGTTGAAATACAAGCCGGTGTAGCGACGGTAATGTTCCGCTACACCGGCCTGGAAATTTGTTTTGGCTTCCGCTTCTGACAGTTCCGCTACTGCAGTTTGTCACCATTCATAGTAATGAGGAACTCCTCATTGCTCTCAGTCCGTTCCATTCTCGTTTTAAGGAACTCCATCGCCTCTACGGAAGTCATATCGGCGAGGTAGTTGCGCAGGATCCATATTCTGTTGATGAATTCAGGATTGTAGAGAAGGTCGTCGCGGCGCGTGCTTGAGAGGGTTACATCCACAGCCGGGAAAATGCGCTTGTTGGCAAGTTTCCTGTCGAGTTGGAGTTCCATATTTCCTGTTCCCTTGAATTCCTCGAAAATCACATCGTCCATCTTGGAGCCAGTTTCGGTCAGGGCCGTCGCAAGGATGGTCAGCGAGCCGCCGTTCTCAATGTTCCTGGCAGCACCGAAGAACCTCTTCGGCTTGTGGAGGGCATTGGCATCCACTCCTCCTGAAAGGACCTTTCCTGAGGCCGGCTGTACGGTGTTGTAGGCCCTTGCAAGCCTTGTGATGGAGTCGAGGAGGATTACGACATCGTGGCCGCATTCCACCATCCTCTTGGCCTTCTCAAGGACCATATTGGCGACTTTCACGTGCCTTTCCGCAGGCTCGTCAAATGTGGAGGCGACAACCTCGGCCTTCACGCTGCGTGCCATATCGGTGACCTCCTCAGGCCTTTCGTCAATAAGGAGGACTATCATATATACCTCCGGATGATTGTCCGCAATGGCATTTGCAATGGACTTGAGGAGCATTGTCTTACCCGTCTTAGGCTGGGCTACGATGAGACCGCGCTGCCCTTTTCCGATAGGAGTGAACATATCCACAATCCTGCAGGAGATGTCATTGTGGCCGTTTCCGAGAAGATTGAATTTCTCATTAGGGAAAAGCGGGGTGAGGAAGTCGAAAGGCACCCTGTCGCGGATATACTCAGGGCTTCTGCCGTTGATGTATTTGATTTTGACAAGCGGGAAATATTTGTCGCCCTCTTTCGGAGGTTTGATCTCTCCTGTCACCGTGTCGCCTGTCTTGAGGGCGTTTGCCTTGATCTGGCCTTGTGAGATGTAGATGTCGTCAGGGGAGTTAAGATAATTGTAGTCGGATGAACGGAGGAAACCGTATCCGTCAGGCATAATCTCAAGCACTCCCGTCGCCTCCACAACACCTTCGAACTCGATTTTCGGAGCGGGCTGCTCCCTTTGGTACTGCTGGGAGTTCTGTTCCCTCTGCTCACGCTGGTTCTGCTGTCCCTGCTGTTCTCTTGGCTGTTGTTCCCTCTGCTCACGCTGGCCCTGCTGATTCTGGTTGAAATTGTTGTTCCTCTGCTGGTTGCCTCCGATGCGGTTTCTCTTGCCCTTCTCCTGGAACTGTCCTCCCTGCTGGTCCTGACGGGATTCCGCCGTCTCAGGGCTTGTCTCCTGGCTTTCCGCCGCTGCCGCCTTTGCTGTCTGCGGCTCTGCCGTTTCCGGCTTCTTCATATCCTCCTGTGCCGCAGGTGTCTGGGAATTTTCCGCAGTCTGGGCGATCTTCGGTTTCCTTCCTCTCTTTTTAGGTGCAGGCTGTGCAGGATTCTCCTGCTTTGTGCCCTCTCCGGCCGCTTCGGCGGCGGTCTTCTCCTTCATCGGAGCCTTATCTTCCTGCCTTGTCGCAACAGTCTCCGTCTGTGGTGTGTCAGTATTCTCTGCCTTAGGCTTGCGCTGGCGTTTCTTCGCAGTGTTCTTCTCCTCCGTCTCAGCCGTTTTCGGTGCAGGGGCGGTCTGCGGAGCCTCTGTCCGTACCGTTTCTGCCGTTTCCTTCTTCACCTTCGGACGGCCTCTCTTCGCTCTCTCAGGCTTTTCCGGTTCTTTTTGTGAATCGATGACAGCCTCGGCATCAAGAATTTCGTAAATCAGGCTGTCCTTATCTTTCTTCTTCGCGTTCTTGATCTTGAGACCTTCAGCAATGGAAAGGATATTCTCAAAATCCATCTCCTTCAACTCAAAAATTTTGTGCATATATGAATAAAAATGAATATTATTTTTGAAGAATTTTTACAGAATGTCCTGAATTGGACGTACAAATATAGGCAAAATTTGTCGTTATCCAACAAAATTCCTAAAAATTGTCCCAGTAACTGCTGCTTTTCTTGAACCTGAGCAGGTCCGCAAGGGCTGCGGCATTGGCTGCAATCCTGAAACTCCACGACTGCCATTGTCCTGTCGGCACCCAACTGACAGAAATGTTGAAACAGTGCAGGTCATAGGTCGCGCTCAACTGGGTGGTGGTCAACTTGAACGCCATAATGTCGAGTCCCGTCGTCATATTGATCGAGAGCGCGGGAGTGATTTTGACATTACCCGAGATTCCGAGGGTCTGGGTGTGCCTGTGGTTTGTGATTATCTGGCCGTTGGAATACTGGTAACTGCGGCTGTAGTTATATGAATAGTTGAAGTTCACCGACCAAGGCGAATTCGGATTCATATAATACAGCCATCCGCCAGGTATATATTCCCCTGTGACAGGATGATAATATATCCTTGTGTAATTGTCCGCAGGATTCCCTCCCGCCTGCTTTGTCCCGTCGTTGCCGTTGATCTTGCCGTCACCTGAGAGGGAGTAGGAGAGTGAGACATTCGCTCCCGTCAGCCTGAGAGGCTTTGTCCATCCTTCCTGGGCAGCGTTGAACCTGTTGATTTTCACGACGCTGTTTCCCTTGACCGCCACGGCGTAAGGGTCGAAGTTGACATTGGCGTTGATTCCGAGTTTGCCGAATACGGAGGTGGACATCGTGATTCCGATGTTGCTCATCCTCAAGGAGTCCGCGAGGAAGTTGTAACTCGTGTTCAAGGCAAGGTTGTCGATGAGTTTGATTTTCTTTGTTCCCGTGCCTGTGGTGTCCTTCAGGTCGCGCACCTTCGCCTCAAGGTTGTTGCCGATGGAAAGGCTCATTGATGCGGTCTTTCCTTTTCCCGGGGCTGAATATATCTGTCCTGAATATATGTTATAGTCCTGGCTCCGCTCCACTCCGCTTGCGTCGGTATAGGTCAGGGTCCTCCATCCGTTGAAATATGTGCCTTTCTCAGGACTGAACGAGAAGTTGACCGACGGCGTTATTACGTGCCGTATCGCCTGAAGTTTCTTGTATTTCCCGTAGTTGAATATACCATAAAGCCTCGTGCTGACGGAAAGGCCTCCCGAATAGTTGTGCGTCGCCCCGAAATGGTCGAACATCTTTCCCTTGACATCCTCCACCTTCCCCGTCTCCTCGTTGTATACCTTTTCCGTCTTTCGGAAGAACCAGTTCATGCCGTAGGAGAGGCTCGGGGTGACATTTATATATTTGAAAAGCGAAAAGTTCGGAAGACCGATCTGGAAACTGTGGGTCATACCGTTGTTCATCTTGTCCCAGAATCCCGGCTGGTTGAATTCAGAAGCCTTGAAATTTATGCGGTTCTGGAGGGTTGTGCTGTAGGCGAGGGAGAATTTCTCATAGAACTTCTCCTTGCCGACCCTGTTCTTTTTCTTGAATGGGTAAAACCTTGAGACAGAGAATGTGACGTTAGGCAGGGTGAAGGAGTAGGAACTGTCCCTCGAGTTCTGGTTGTGAAGCATATTCACGGAGAGGTTGAACTTTCCGTTCCAGTTCTTGCTGTATGAGATGGATGACGAAGTCTGG